>NZ_JBHVKW010000150.1:11548-14749 GCF_042797905.1 Amycolatopsis sp. NPDC057786 | reverse complement strand
GCCCTTCCCTCGGTTCAGCCGAGGGAAGGGGGCCTTCACGCACTTCGGGGTTTGTGAAGGCTCGCGCGGCGACAATTGCCGCGAACACCATTTCATCCCATGAATACGAGTACGGCGGGGCCCGTCCCGCGTGGTCGTCGGGGGAGGCCGAACGCCGTCCTTTCGGCGGTCCGCGCGCACGAAACCTCCTTCCGGCGGGTCGATGGACGAACCGGGGCCGGTGTCCAGCCTGCCACCCTTCGCTTTGCTCGCGGGTGATCCCCGGCCGGGTGATTTCCGCCCGGACCATGGGACGCGGGGCTCCGCCGTTCGTGTGAACAAGTGTCGAAGAACGGAACATGAACCGCCGGTGCTGTGATCATCCAGAGAGAAAGACGAGCCGCGCGAACGGGCTAACAAGACCTGCGAACAGGCTAACCGGACCACCGGGAACAAGCGTGTACGCGGGCTCTTTACTTATGTTCGCCAAACGAGTCAATACCGCATGCGAAGTTCCGGATATTGATCTTGAGCGCCTCGTTCACTACGAAAATCACACTGTTCGTCAATTGCCGACATGGATTGTTCATGCCATGCTGCACAGGTGCGCATCAGCTGGGGCTGACATGGTGTGCACGCTTTGCTGGGGACAGAGGGGGTGCGTCGGTGACTCGCGACCACGAGCCAAACCAAAGACTTCACTCGCCGATCCTCTGAACCGAGCTGGTATGGAGTCATAAGATCGGACATGTCCGGGACCTCGCGCCGAAGCGGGTGTCGGCTTCGTCGGGCTGACCAAGTGTCGGTCCTGCCGGGCCGGAAGCCGTCGAGCGTTTCGTCTCGCAGATCGCCGTCGGGGCGATGGGAGGATGCCGTTCAGCTTCGGTAGTTCGTCGGAATACGCGCCAACGGTCAGCTGGGAGACCGTCGAGGCGGGCCGCCGCATGCGGTTCTGCCCGTGGCGCTTGAGGGTTCCTCACCGTCGAGGACATCCCGCCCTGCGGCCGAGGCTGGCGTCGGACGGGTTCATGGTGTCCAACCACCGAAGCCGAGCAGTTGGACGGTGGGGTTTACGAGCCGTGTCCGAAAGTTGCTGAATCAACAGATTCAATGGGGGCTAGGTGGATCCGACGAGAGTTGACTTGTCCGCTCTCCCTGTCGTCGAAATCGAGCTGTCGAGACTGTCCACTGCTTGTTCGCCGCGCACTTCGGGCGAGGATCCAGAGCATGTCGAGACACTGTTGTCGGCGGAGTGGGAGCTACCGCCCATTCTCGTTCACCGACCGACGATGCAGGTGGTCGATGGCCTGCACCGGCTGAAGGCGGCACGAGTACGAGGCGATACGAAAATCTCCGCGAGGTTCATCGACGGCGCCGAGTCCGACGCCTTCGTGCTCGCGGTGGAAGCGAACATCCGGCACGGTCTGCCGCTTTCCCTCGCGGATCGGAAACGGGCGGCCGTCCAGATCATCGGGACACATCCGCAGTGGTCCGATCGGCGGGTGGCTTCGGCGACCGGCATTTCCGCGGGAACCGTGGCGGACCTGCGCAGACGGGGCGGCGAAGGCGGAAACGGCGCCAGGATCGGGCGGGACGGGCGGATCCGGCCCGTCGACAGCTCGGAGCGGCGGAAGCTCGCCGCCGAGCTGATCCGCAACGATCCCGGTCTTTCGCTGCGTCAGGTGGCCAAGCAGGTCGGCATCTCCCCGGAGACGGTCCGGGACGTGCGCGGCAGGCTGGAACGGGGGGAAAGCCCGACCCCGGACGGGAGCAGGAGGCTGCGCGCGAAGCCGGATCCGTTGACCCTGACGGAAACCGACCTCGGTCACACGCTGGACCGGGAACGGCTCACCGTGCTGGAGCGGCTCAAGGCCGACCCGGCACTGCGGTTGAGCGAGGTCGGCCGGATCCTGTTGCGCATGCTCGCCATGCACTCCATGGACGGGCAGGAATGGGAACGGATCCTGCACGGTGTCCCGCCGCACCTGTACGGCGTGGTCGCCGGCTTCGCCAGGGATCACGCCCGGGTCTGGGCGGGGTTCGCGGATCACCTGGAGAGCCGGGCGACCGATCTGGCCGCACGGTGATCGCTTAGGCGCGAGGGGGGCTTTTCCGCGTGTGGCGCGGAGAAGCCCCCTTCGCGGTGCCCAGGCCGCGTGGCTCGACATCGCCGGGAGAGCGGCCTAAGAAGTAGCTGTGACCATCGAGAAGGCGCTTGTCGTCGGCACCGGCCTGATCGGCACGTCGGCCGCGTTGTCCCTGCGGGAAAAGGGTGTCACCGTCCATCTCACCGACATCGACGAACACGCCGTACGAGTGGCGCGAGAGCTCGGCGCCGGCCGCGGATGGACCGGCGAGGAAGTGGATCTGGCGGTGATCGCCGTCCCGCCGCATCTCGTGGGGGAGCGGCTGGCCGCACTCCAGAAGCAGGGCGCGGCGCGGGCGTACACCGACGTCGCCAGCGTCAAAGCCGGTCCGATCGCCGACGCGGAGCGGCTCGGTTGCGACCTGATCTCATACGTACCAGGGCATCCGCTCGCGGGACGGGAGCGATCCGGTCCGGCCGCGGCCCGCGCCGGCCTGTTCGCGGGCCGCCCGTGGGCGCTGTGCCCCGGCGTCGAAACCGGCGCCGAGGCACTACGGCTGACCAGCGAACTGGTGTCGCTGTGCGGGGCCGAGGCCGTCACCGTCGGCGCGGCCGAGCACGACTCGGCGGTGGCGCTGGTGTCACACGCCCCGCACGTGGCCGCCTCGGCGGTGGCGGCGAGCCTGGCGGGTGGCGACGACGTCGCCTTGCGCCTCGCCGGGCAGGGGTTGCGTGACGTCACCCGTATCGCGGCCGGAAATCCGTTGCTGTGGCGGAAGATCCTCGCCGGGAACGCGGTGCCGGTGGCGGCGGTGCTCGATCGGATCGCGGCCGATCTCGCCGGGGCGGCCTCGGCGCTGCGGGCGGGCGACCTGGACGACGTGACGGATCTGCTGTGGCGCGGGGTGGACGGCCATGGCCGGATCCCCGCCGGTCCGGTCGTGGGCCGGTAGCGGGTGAAGGCGTCCTTCACCGCGTCTGATGCGGTGATGGGCCCTTTCGCCCCACGTCGGTCGTGAGGGAGGCAGGTGGCGGGGTGGGGCCACCCCCCATGGGGGGCACACGTGTGGGGCCACGGGGGGTGGGGGCCCCGCCCCCCCCGGCCCCCCCCGCCCGTGTTGTGGCACACCCACGGC
>NZ_JBHVKW010000150.1:0-11538 GCF_042797905.1 Amycolatopsis sp. NPDC057786 | reverse complement strand
GGTTCGCGGTGGTGGGGGGGGGGGGCCCCCATCCCCTTTCGGGGCAATCGTGGTGTGCCTACTGGGCGTTCCGCGACACGGCCACCGGAGCCATCAGCGTCCTTTGTGGACGAACAGAGCGGAGATGTTCCCCGGGTGCCACTCGTGGACATCGACACGATTCAGCACGATTGAGCTCGCCGACTTCGTGCGTGAGAGGGATGCCCAAATGGAAGTAATGTTGCGCTTCGGGGCGTCGCCCAAGAGCGATGACGACCCCGATCCCTGGTCGAACCGGGTCCGGCCGGGGACGGTGCGCAGAGTCCTCGCGTATTTCCGCCCCCACGTCGGCAAGGTGGCGATCTTCGTCCTGATCGCCGCGATGGAGGCGTTCGTCGTCGTCGCGACCCCGTTGCTGATGAAGGAACTCATCGACGGCGGCATCCTGAAGAACGACTTCGGGGTCGTCATCCTGATGGCGGTGCTGACCGCCGGCCTCGCCGTGGCGGGCGCGCTGCTGTCGCTGTTGTCCGCCTTCGTCTCCGCGAAGATCGGCGAGGGGGTCACCTACGACCTCCGGGTGCAGGCCCTCGACCACGTCCGGCGGCTGCCGATCGCGTTCTTCACCCGCACCCAGACCGGGGTGCTGGTCGGCAGGCTGCACACCGAGCTCATCATGGCGCAGCAGGCGTTCGGTCATCTGCTGATGGCGGCCACCAGCGTGGTCACCGTCCTGCTCGTGCTGGCCGAGCTGTTCTACCTGTCCTGGCTGGTCGCCGTGGTCACGCTGGTGCTGGTCCCGCTGTTCGTCATCCCCTGGATCTGGGTGGGGCGGATCATCCAGCGCCGCACCGGGACGCTGATGGAGACGAACGCCGGGCTCGGCGGACTCCTCCACGAGCGGTTCAACGTCCAGGGCGCGATGCTCTCCAAACTCTTCGGCCGCCCGGACGAGGAGATGGCCGACTACCGCAAGCGGGCGGGCAAGATCCGCAACATCGGCGTCAGCATCTCCATCTGGGCGCGGATGTCCTTCGCCATGATGGCGCTGATGGCGTCGATCGCCACGGCGGTCGTCTACGGCGTCGGCGGCGGGCTCGTGATCGAGGGGGCGTTCCAGCTCGGCACGCTCATCGCCATCGCCACCCTGCTGGGGCGGCTGTTCGGGCCGATCACCCAGCTGTCCGGGCTGCAGGAGACCGCGCAGACCGTGGTGGTGAGCTTCGCGCGGATCTTCGAGCTGCTCGACCTCAAGCCGTTGATCCAGGAACGCCCGGACGCCAAGGAACTTGACAAGAGCAAGGCGCCGGGGATCGAGTTCGACGACGTGGTGTTCCGCTATCCCACCGCGGACGAGGTGTCGCTGGCGTCGCTCGAACACCTGCGGACCAAACGGGAGAACGGCGACAAGACGGCGGACGTCCTGCGCGGCATCAGTTTCGAGGCGCCCTCGGGCACCCTCACCGCGCTCGTCGGCCCGTCCGGCGCGGGCAAGAGCACCATCACGCACCTGGTCTCCCGGCTCTACGACCCGAACGGAGGCGCGGTCCGCTTCGACGGGCACGATCTGCGCGACCTCACATTCGACTCGATCCGCGGCACGGTCGGAGTGGTCAGCCAGGACGCCTACCTCTTCCACGACACGATCCGGGAGAACCTGCTCTACGCCCGCCCGACCGCCACCGAGGAAGAGCTGGTCGAAGCCTGCAAGGGGGCGCAGATCTGGGACCTGATCCAGTCGCTGCCCCGCGGGTTCGACACCGTCACCGGCGACCGCGGTTACCGCATGTCCGGTGGGGAGAAGCAGCGCCTGGCCATCGCCCGGTTGCTGTTGAAGGCGCCGACGGTCGTCGTGCTCGACGAGGCCACCGCGCATCTGGACTCCGAGTCGGAGGCGGCCGTCCAGCGGGCGCTCAAGACCGCGCTGCGCGATCGGACGTCGCTGGTGATCGCGCACCGGTTGTCCACGATCCGCGAGGCCGACCAGATCCTCGTGATCGACGGCGGAACGGTCCGTGAACGCGGGACGCACGACGAGTTGCTGGCCAGGGGCGGGCTGTATTCGGAGCTCTACCACACGCAGTTCGCCAGGCCGGAGAACAACGCGCCCAAGCCGGAGCCCGAGGAAGACGAGTTCGACGAAGAGCCGCTGGACACCGTGGTCTACGGAGGATGACGATGAGTTCCGCAGCGCAGGCCGCACCGACGGTGCTCGATCTCTTCGCCAGGCAGGTGGACCGGGCCCCCGGCGCGGTGGCCGTGGTCGACGGGGACCGGATCCTGACCTACCGCGAGCTCGACGAACTCGCGGGCAGGCTGTCCGGCCGGTTGGCCGCCCGTGGCGCCCGCCGGGTCGCGGTGATGCTCGACCGCTCGGCGGATCTGCTGGTCGCGCTGCTCGCCGTCTGGAAGGCGGGCGCGGCGTACGTGCCGGTGGACGCCTCGTACCCCGCGCCGCGGGTGGCGTTCATGGTCGCGGATTCGGGTGCGTCCCTGATGCTGTGCTCGGCCGGGACGCGCGACAGCGTCCCGGACGGGATCGAGGCGATCACCGTCGCCGACGAGGCGGGCGACGTCGCGGTGGTTCCGGCGAGCCCGGAGGACCTGGCGTACGTGATGTACACGTCCGGCTCGACGGGCAAGCCGAAGGGCGTCGCCGTCCCGCATTCGAGCGTCGCGGAGCTGGTCGGGGATCCCGGCTGGGCGATGGGCGCCGACGACGCGGTCCTCATGCACGCGCCGCATTCCTTCGACGCGTCCCTGTGCGAGATCTGGGTGCCGTTGGTGTCGGGCGCCCGGGTGGTGATCGCCGCGCCGGGGCCGGTGGACGCCCGACGGCTGCGGGAGGCCGTCGCGGGCGGGGTGACGCGGGCGCATCTCACCGCCGGCAGTTTCCGTGCGGTGGCGGAGGAAGCGCCGGAGTCGTTCGCGGGGCTGCGCGAGATCCTGACCGGCGGGGACCTGGTGCCCGCGCACGCGGTGGACCGGGTGCGCCACGCCGCGCCCGGCGCGCGGATCCGGCATCTGTACGGGCCGACGGAAACGACGCTGTGCGCCACCTGGCACGTGCTCGAACCGGAGGACGACCCGGTGGCGGTGCTGCCGATCGGGCGTCCGCTGTCCGGGCGGCAGGCCTGGGTGCTGGACGACTCGCTGCGGCCGGTCGCCCCGGACGTGGTCGGCGAGCTGTACCTGTCCGGTGCCGGGCTGGCCGACGGCTACCTCGACCGGCCAGGGCTGACGGCGGAGCGGTTCGTGGCGGATCCCTTCGCGCCGGGCAAGAGGATGTACCGCACCGGTGACCTCGCGAAATGGACACCGGACGGCGAACTGCTCTTCGCGGGCCGCGTCGACGATCAGGTGAAGATCCGCGGGTTCCGGATCGAACCCGGTGAGGTCGAAGCCGCGATGACCGCGCAGCCGGACGTCCACGAGGCCGTCGTGGTGCCGATCGAAGGCCGCCTGATCGGTTACGTGGTGGCGGACGTGGAACCCGCGCTCGTCCGCGAGCGGCTTCAGGCGGTCCTGCCCGACTATCTGGTCCCGGCTGTGGTGCTGGCGGTGGCCGCGTTGCCGTTGACCGGCAACGGCAAGGTGGACCGGGCGGCGTTGCCCGCACCCGATTTCACCGCGAAGGCCGAGGGACGCGAACCCGTCACCGAGGCGGAGCGTGTCCTTTGTGGACTGTTCGCCGAGGTGCTCGGCATCGAGCGGGCGGGCGTCGACGACGGCTTCTTCGAACTGGGCGGGGATTCGATCCTCGCGGTGCGCGTCGCGGCCCGGGCGGCGAAGGCCGGTCTGCTGGTGACGCCGTCGCAGATCTTCGGCGAGCGGACTCCCGCGCGGCTGGCCGCGGTGGCGGGTGCCGTGGAGGACCGGCCCGTCGAGGGCCCTCTGGTCGAGCTGACCGCGGAAGACGAGACGGAACTGGCGGCCTCGGTCCCGGACGCCGTCGAGGTCTGGCCGCTCGCGCCGCTCCAGGCGGGCTTGCTCTTCCAGACCACCCTCGACGACCAGGGTCCCGACATCTACCAGACCCAGTGGATCGTGGAGCTGACCGGACCGCTGGACGTGGCGAGGCTGCGGTCGGTGTGGGAGGCGGTCTTCGCCCGGCACCCCGAACTCCGGCTGACCTTCCACCGGCTCGCGTCGGGTAAGGCGGTGCAGGCCGTCGCCGGCCGTGTCGAGCTGCCGTGGCGCGAGGTCGACCTGTCCGGCGCCGGCGATGTCGAAGAGGCTGTCAAGGCGCTGTCCGCGGCGGAACAGCGGGACCGGTTCGACCTCGCCAAGGCGCCGCTGTTCCGGCTCGTGCTGATCAAGGTCGCCGAGGATCGGCATCGGCTGCTGGTGGTCAACCACCACATCCTGACCGACGGCTGGTCGGTGGCGGTGATCCTCAACGAGGTCTCGGCGGCGTACACCTCCGGCGGTTTCCCGGACCGGACGGCCGCCTCGTACCGTGACTATCTGGCGTGGTTGGACAGGCAGGACAAGGACGCGGCGCGCGTGGCCTGGCAGGCGGAGCTGTCGGATATCGATGTGCCCGCCCTGGTCGCCAAGTCGGACACGGCGACGGACTACGACTACCGCGTCACCCATCTCGCGCCGGAGCTGTACACCCGGCTCACGGGTTTCGCCCGCGACCACGGGCTGACGCTCAACACGGTGGTGCAGGGCGCGTGGGCGCTGGTGCTGGCACGGCTCGCGCGGCGGACCGACGTCGTGTTCGGCACCACGGTCGCCTGCCGTCCCGCCGAACTCCCTGGCGTCGAGTCGATGCCGGGGCTGATGATGAACACGATCCCGGTGCGGGTCTCGCTGGACGGAGGGCAGTCCGTTGTGGACATGCTCACCGCCCTGCAGCGGCGACAGGTCGAACTGATGCCGCATCAGCACCTGGGGCTGACGGAGATCCAGAAGACGGCCGGACCCGGCGCGATGTTCGACACGCTGCTGGTGTTCGAGAACTACCCGCGGGACTTCGCCGACCAGTTCTCGTATCTGGGCACGGTCGAAGGGACGCACTACCCGGTGACGGTCGGGGTGATCCCGGGCGAGGAGTTCCGGATCCAGCTCGCCTACTGGCGCGGGCAGATCGACGAGGCCGTCGCCGACTCCCTGCTGGACTGGTTCGCCGGTGCGCTCGGCGCGGTCGTCGAGGATCCGTCCGGTCTCGTCGGACGGACCGGCATGGGTGAGATCCCGTTGCCCCGCTGGGAACCCGCGTTGATCGACGGCGAGCCGCTGCCGGAGCTGATCGGGCGGATGGCGGCCGAGCGGCCGGACGCGGTGGCGGTCACGGACGGCGAAGGCGACTTGACCTACGCGGAACTGTGGGACCGCGCGACGAGGTTCGCCGCCGTCCTGCGGGCGGCTGGCGTCGACCGGGAGCGCCGCGTCGGGCTGGTGGCCGGACGGTCGGCGTGGTGGCTGATCGGGATGCTCGGGGTGTCGCTTTCGGGCGGTGTCTTCGTCCCGGTGGATCCCGCGTACCCGGCCGAGCGGGTGAAGCTGATCTTCGGCAGCGCGAATCCGATGCTGGTGGTGTGTCAGGGAAAGACGCGCGACGCGGTGCCGGAGGAATTCGGCGACCGCGTCGTCGTGCTCGACGAAATCGACCTGGCGGCGGCCCCGGAGGCGGTCTTGCCGACGGTGGGGATGCGCGACGCGGCGTACGTGATCTACACGTCGGGATCGACGGGAACCCCGAAGGGCGTGATCGTCACGTACTCGGGCCTGGGCAACCTGGCGATGGCGCATATCGACAGGCTGGCCGTGACGCCGTCGTCCCGTGTCCTGCAGTTCGCGGCGCTCGGCTTCGACACCATCGTGTCCGAGGTGATGATGGCGCTGCTTTCCGGGGCGACGCTGGTGATGCCGCCGGACGAGGATCTGCCGCCGCAGGCTTCGCTGAGCGACACGCTGGAGCGGTGGGACGTCACGCATGTGAAGGCGCCGCCGTCGGTGCTGGCCACAGTCGACGTCTTCCCGGCCGGGGTCGAGACGGTGACCGCGGCGGGGGAGCTCTGCCCGCCCGGACTGGTGGACCGGCTCTCGGCCGATCGCCGGATGCTCAACGCGTACGGGCCCACCGAGACCACGATCTGCGCGACGGTGAGCATGCCGCTGGCGCCGCGCGGTGAGGTGATCCCGTTCGGCGGGCCGATCGCCGGGGTGCGCGGCTATCTGCTGGACGCGTTCCTGCGCCCGTTGCCACGCGGGGTCGTCGGTGAGCTGTATCTGGCCGGAATCGGGGTGGCGCGGGGCTATTTGGGGCGGGCCGCGCTGACGTCGGAGCGGTTCGTCGCCGATCCTTTCGTGCCCGGTGAGCGGATGTACCGGACCGGCGACCTGGCCTACTGGACGGACGAGGACGAGCTGGTGTCCGCCGGCCGGGCCGACGACCAGGTCAAGATCCGCGGGTTCCGGGTCGAGCCGCGCGAGATCGAGTTCGCGCTGTCCGGTAATCCTCGGGTCACGCAGGCCACGGTGACGGTTCGCGAGGGCCGACTGGTGGCTTACGTGTCGCCGGGTGACGTCGATCCGGAGGCGCTGCGGAACGAACTCGCCGAGCGGATGCCCGCGTACATGGTGCCCGCGGCGGTGATGGCACTCGACGTCCTGCCGCTGACCGCGCACGGGAAGATCGACCGGAAGGCGTTGCCCGAACCGGATTTCTCGTCGAAGACGGTCGGCAGGGAACCGGCGACCGAGGCCGAGCGCATCCTGTGCGAGGTCTTCGCCGAGGTGCTCGGGCTGGCGCGGGTCGGGGTCGAGGACAGCTTCTTCGAGCTGGGCGGGGACTCGATCTCGTCCATGCAGGTCGCGTCCCGCGCGCGTCGCGACGGCATCGCGCTGACCCCGAAGCAGGTGTTCGAGCACCGGACGCCGGAACGGCTCGCGCAGCTGGTGGTGAAAGCGCTTGTGCCACAGCAGGAATCGAACGCGGACGGGGTCGGTGAAGTCGCGCTGACGCCGGTGATGCGGCTGTTCGGGGACGGCGCCGCGGCGCCGGGCTTCGCGCAGTGGATGGTCCTGGGCGCACCGGCGGATCTGACGGAAGAGACACTGACCGCAGGGCTGACGGCGGTGCTGGACACGCACGACATGCTGCGGGCGCGGATGGTCGACGGGCGGCTGGTGGTCGGCGAGCGTGGCGCTCCCGCGGCCTTCACCCGCGTGAAGGCAGACGACAGCACGCCGGACGAGGTGGCGCGGGAGGCCGTCGGACGGCTGGATCCCGCCGCGGGCGTGGTCGTCCAAATTGTGTGGTTGGACGCCGGGCCGGACCGGGTCGGCAGGCTCGTCGTGGTGGCGCACCATCTCGTGGTCGACGGGGTCTCGTGGCGAGTCCTGGCGGCGGATCTGCGAGCGGCGTGCGAGGCAGCGGCGACCGGGCGGAAACCGGAACTGGAGCCGGTGGCCGTGTCGTTCCGCCGGTGGGCGGGGCTGCTCAAGGAGTGGGCCGTCTCCGCCGCGCGGGTCGCGGAACTCCCGGCGTGGCAAGCGATTCTCGGGCAGGGTGAACAGCCGCAACCGGCGGGCGCGGTGCGCTCGAAGTCGTGGGTGGTGCCCTCGGCTCAGACGTCGGTGCTGGCCGGGAGGGCTCCGGTGGTGTTCCACTGCGGGGTGCACGAGGTCCTGCTGGCCGGGCTCGCGGGAGCGCTGGCCCGGTGGAGCGCGTCGGACTCGGTACTGGTGGACGTCGAAGGCCACGGCCGTCATCCCGCCGAGGGAATGGACCTGTCAAGGACGGTGGGCTGGTTCACCAGCACGCATCCGGTGCGGCTCGACGTCGCCGGGATCGACCTGGACGGGGTGCTCGCCGGTGACGCGGCTGCCGGGACGTTGCTGAAGGCGGTGAAGGAACAGTCGCGCGCGGTGCCCGGCGACGGGCTCGGGTTCGGATTGCTGCGCCATCTCAACGCCGAGACCGAGCCGGTGCTGGCGGCGCTGCCGTCGGCGCGCATCGGGTTCAACTACCTCGGCCGGTTCGCCGCCGGTGAGAGTGGCGAGGTGCGGGCGTGGCAGCAGGTCGGCGAGATCGGCGGCTCCATCGACGCGGACATGCGGCTGCCGCACGCGCTGGACGTCAACATGATCGTCCAGGATCTGCCGGACGGGCCGGAACTGATCCTCCTGCTCGAATGGTCGGACGAAGTGTTCGACGAAGCCGGAATCGAACGACTGGTCCAGGAACTGCTGGCCGTGTTGTCCGGACTGGCCTCCCAAGCGGAAGACCCCGCCGCGGGCGGGCACACCGCATCCGATTTCGGTCTCCTCGAATTGGATCAGGACGAGATCGAGAGCTTCGAAGCATTGGCAGCGGAACTCAGCGAAGGCCGGGCATCGTGAACACTTCGACGACAACTTCTGGATCGGCTCTGGCCGAGGTCTGGCCGCTTTCCCCGATGCAGGCGGGCATGCTCTACCACGCGTCCTTGGACGACGAGGCGCCCGACATCCACCTCATCCAGCAAACGCAGATCATCGACGGACCACTGGACACGGAACGGTTCCGGAAGGCCTGGGAGACCGTCCTCGCGAGGCACGCCGCGCTGCGGGCCAGCTTCCAGCGGCGGAAGAACGGCGAGACGATCCAGCTCATCCCGCGCGAGGTCAAGCTTCCGTGGGCCGAACGCGATCTGTCCGATCTGTCCGAAGTGGACGCGCTGGCCGAGGTGACCGCGATCGCGGAGAAGGAACGCTCCACGCGGTTCGACCTCACGCGGCCGCCGCTGCTGCGGCTGATGCTGATCCGGCTCGGCCCGGACAAGCACTGCCTGGTGACCACGAGCCATCACCTGCTCATCGACGGCTGGTCGCGGGCGCTCATCGAGGCGGATCTCCTGGAGGTCTACGCGACGGGTGGCGTCGCGCGTGCCCCGGGTTCCTACGGGAATTACCTTGCCTGGCTGGGAAAGCAGGACAAGGAGGCCGCCAAAGCGGCGTGGCGCGCGGAATTGGACGGGGCCGACGGAACGTCGCTCGGGCTGCCGGAAACGCCGGGGAAGGCGCACGGGCTGCCGTCGAGCGAGGTGGTTCGCCATTCGCCGGAGTTCACCTCCGCGCTGGCCGAGTTCGCCCGCCGCAACGGGTTGACGGTCAACACGCTCGTGCAGGGCGCTTGGTCGCTGGTGCTGGCGAGGCTGGCGCGCCGTCAGGACGTCGTGTTCGGCGCGGTGGTCTCCGGGCGTCCCGCCGAATTGCCCGGCGCGGAGCAGACCGTGGGGTTGTTCATCAACACCGTGCCGGTCCGGGTGCGGTTGGACGCCGACCAGCCGGTGCTGCGCATGCTCACCGAACTGCAGGGCCGGCAGTCGGAGATGATGGCCCACCACCATCTCGGCCTGCCGGAGATCCAGAAACTGGGTGAGGCGGGTTTCGACACGATCGTCGTGTTCGAGAACTACGCCGATCCGGCGACCGGCTCGGCGTCCGAGCTGAGCCTGACCCTGCGGGACTTCAACCAGGCGACGCCGTACGCGATGACTCTCGGCGTGATGCCGGGCGAAAGCCTGGAAATCGAACTGCAGTATCACGCTGTCGAAGCGTCCGTCGCCAAGGCGGCGCTGGACGGGCTCACCCTGGTGCTGGAGCGGATCATCGCGGAGCCGGGGACGCCGGTCGGCAGGCTGGACGTGCTGGACGAGGCAGGCCGCGCGCTGGTGGTCGAGCGCTGGAACGAGACGGACGACATCGTGGACGCGGCGTCGGCGGTGGAGCTGTTCGGCCGTCAGGTGGAACGGACCCCGCACGCGACGGCGATCGTGGCCGCGGACCGGGAGTATTCGTTCGCGGAACTCGACGACTGGTCCGGCAAACTCGCTTCGGTTCTGATCGCCCGGGGGGTGCGTCGGGGCGACTGTGTCGGTGTCGTGGTCGAGAGGTCCCCGGAGTTGTTGGCGGCCTGGCTCGCGGTGTGGAAGGCCGGCGCGGTGTACGTGCCGATCGATCCGGACTATCCGGCCGAGCGGGTCGCGTTCATGCTGGAGGACTCTTCGGCGGCCGCGGTGATGTGCCGTATCGGGACCGCGACGCCGTCCGGGTATCCGCGGATCCACGTGGGCGATCCGGTCGAGGGCGAGGCTTCCCTGGTCCCGGTCGGGGCGGACGACCTGGCGTACGTGATGTACACGTCCGGCTCGACAGGAACGCCCAAGGGCGTGGCCGTCCCGCACGGCGCCGTCGCGGCGCTACTGGGCTACGAAGTGTGGGATCTGCATCCGGGCGACGCGGTGCTGATGCACGCGCCCCATACGTTCGACCCGGCGTTGTACGAGGTCCTGGTGCCGCTCGTGGCGGGGGCGCGGGTGATCCTCGCGGGCCCGGGCGTGATCGACGCGGACACCCTCGCCGCGCACGCGGCGGCGGGCCTCACGTCGGTGAACTTCACCGCGGGCCAGTTCCGTGCGCTGGTGCAGGAGAAGCCGGACTGTTTCGCAGGGCTGCGCTACTTCCAGACCGGCGGGGACGTGGTGCCGCTCGGCGCGGTGGAGCGGGTGCGGCAGGCGTGCCCGGACCTGCGCGTCCTGCACACCTACGGGCCGACCGAAACCACGTTCTGCGCGTCGTGGAAGGTGATCCGGCCGGGTGACGAGCTGGGTTCGACGCTGCCGATCGGCAAACCGCATCCGGGGCGGCGGCTGTACGTGCTGGACGTCTTCCTGCGGCCGCTACCACCGGGCGTCGCGGGCGACCTGTACATCGCGGGCGCCGGGGTGGCGCACGGTTACCTCGGCCGGACCGCGTTGACGGCCGAACGGTTCGTCGCCGATCCTTTCGCGTCCGGCGAGCGGATGTACCGGACGGGCGACCTGGCGTACTGGAACGACGAAGGCGAACTGGTCTTCGCCGGGCGCGCGGACACGCAGGTCAAGATCCGCGGCTATCGCGTGGAACCGGGCGAGGTCGAGGCGGTGCTGGCGGACCAGCCGGGCGTCGACCAGGCGGTGGTGGCGGTCCGCGACGGACGGCTGATCGGCTACATCGTGTCCGGCGCCGGGGTGGACCCGGTGCGGCTGCGCGAGCGGATCGCCGGGCTGCTGCCGGAGTACATGGTGCCGTCTGTGGTGATGGCCCTGGCCGCGCTGCCGGTGAACGCGAACGGGAAGGTCGACCGGAAGGCGTTGCCGGAGCCCGATTTCAGCGGGCATATCGCAGGCAGGGAGCCGGTCACGGAGATCGAGCGGCTGCTGTGCGAACTCTTCGCCGAGATGCTCGGGCTGGAGCGGGTCGGCGCGGACGACAGCTTCTTCGAGCTGGGCGGGGATTCGATCGTCTCGATGCAGCTGGCGGCGCGTGCGCGGCGTGAGGGGATGACCTTCGGCGCGCGAGAGGTTTTCGAGTACCGGACGCCGGCGGGGCTCGCGTCGTTCGTCGAACTGGGGGAGGAGCCGGACGAGGTCCCCGCGGCGCGGAAACCCGCCGCCGACTTCGAACTGGTCGATATGGGGAAGGACGAGATCGAGGAACTCGAGTCGGAGTTCGACACCGTTTAGGGGCTGCGGTTCGCATTGGGGTCGTGAGTGGTTAGGACGGTTCTAACCGTCCTAACCA
>NZ_JBHVKW010000149.1:0-14794 GCF_042797905.1 Amycolatopsis sp. NPDC057786 | reverse complement strand
CCCCTCGGCTCAGCCGAGGGGAAGGGGGCCTTCACACGCGAAAGCGTCAGCCCGTAGGCGGCTGGTAGACCTTCGTGAGTTTCGAGGCGGAGCCCCGGTCCAGCAGCCAGAGCGTGCGGCGGCTGCCGCGTGCTCCCGCCACCGGGATCTCGACCTCGCCCGCACCGGCCAGCGCCTGCGCGACGGCGTCGGCCTTGGCGTCGCCGCCGGTGACCAGCCAGATGTCCTGCGCGCGACGGATCGCGGGCAGGGTCAGCGAGATCCGGGTCGGCGGCGGCTTGGGGCAGTCCCGCACCGCGACGACCGAGCGTTCCTTCTCGTGCACCGCCGGGCTGTCGGGGAAGATCGAGGCGGTGTGCCCCTCCCCGCCGAGGCCCAGCAGCATGATGTCGAACGCCGCGTCGTTGGCCGCCAGGACCTCCGCGTAGGCCGCGGCCGCCGCGTCGACGTCATCCCCGAACTCGCCGTCCGAAGGTGCCATGGCGTGCACCCGCTTCGGGTCGAGCGGGACGTGGTCGAGCAGCGCCTCGCGGGCCTGCTTCTCGTTGCGGTCGTCCGAGTCCGCCGGGACGAAGCGCTCGTCACCCCAGTAGAGGTCCAGACGCGACCAGTCGATGGCGTCACGGGCACTGGAGTCGCGCAGTTCGCGCAGGATCGCGATTCCCGTGCCGCCGCCGGTGAGCACCACCGAAGCGGAGCCCTTGGCGGCCTGGACGTCGACGATCCGGGTGACCAGCCTGGCCGCCGCGGCGGCGGCCAGGAGGTCCGGATTCTCGTAGACGACGACCTCGGTCTTGCTCATGAGGCGCTCTTCGTGGTCTTGGCGGGCGTCTTCTTGGCCGGAGCCGCCTTCTTCGCCGGAGCGGCCTTGGCCGCGGTACCCGACGAAATCTTGCCGAGCCCGTTCAGTGAAGCCTCATAGACCTCGTCCGGGTCGAGCCGCCGCAGCTCCTCGATCAGGCAGTCCTTGTTGTCCCGCCGCTGCAGGGCGATCCGGCGCGTCGGCTGGCCCGGCTGGGTCAGCATGCCGACCCGTCCGTCCGGGCGGTGCAGTTCCACCGGTCCCGAACGCCGGTCCAGCGTCACCGAGATGATGCCCGCGGCGCCGCTGCTCTTGACCCGCTTCACCGGCACCTTGAGGTACTCGGCCAGCCAGCCGGCGAGCAGTTCGGTCGACGGCGAGTCGGCCTCGCCGGTCACCGTCGCGCCGGTGACCTTCTCGTACGGCGGCAGGTCCAAAGCGGACACCAGCTGCGCGCGCCACCGGGTCAGCCGGGTCCACGCCAGGTCGGTGTCACCCTCCACATAGGACTTCGCCCGGGTGGTGAGTGCTCTTATGGGTGCCTTTTCCGCCGCCGAGTCGGTGATCCGGCGCTGGGCCAGCTCACCGAGCGGGTCCTTGGCCGGAGCCTTCGGACCGGTGCCCGGCCACCAGGTGACGATCGGCGCGTCCGGCAGCAGCAGCGGCACGACCGCGCTCTGCCCCTGCGAGGCCAGCGGGCCGTAGAGCCGCAGGACGATGACCTCGCTCGCGCCGGCGTCGCCGCCGACCCGGATCTGGCCGTCGATCCGCGGCGCCGCGGTCCGCGCGCCCTTGGCCACCACGATCACCCGTGAGGGGTGTTCCCGGCTGGCCTCGTTGGCGGCCTCGATCGCCTCTTCGAGTTTGTCGTCGTCGTCGGCCACTATGACCAGCGTCAGCACCCGGCCGAGCGCCACCTGCCCGCCCTGTTCGCGGATCTCGACGAGTTTCTTGTTCAGCTGCGACGTCGTGGTCGACGGCAGGTCGATGATCACGGACGCCTCCAGTTCCGGCCGGTACGTTCCAGCATTTCGTCCGCGGACGGCGGTCCCCACGAACCGGGCGGGTACGCCTCGGGCGCGCCCTGCTTGGCCCAGTGGTCGAGGATCGGGTCCAGGATCTCCCAGGACAGTTCGACCTCTTCGTTCACCGGGAACAGCGACGGTTCGCCGAGCAGCACGTCCAGGATGAGCCGTTCGTAGGCCTCCGGGGACGACTCGGTGAACGCGTGCCCGTAGCCGAAGTCCATGGTGACGTCGCGGACCTCCATCGTGGTCCCCGGCACCTTCGACCCGAACCGCAGCGTGATGCCTTCGTCGGGCTGCACCCGGATCACCAGCGCGTTCTGGCCAAGTTCCTCGGTCGAGGTCGAGTCGAAGGGCAGATGCGGCGCCCGCTTGAACACCACGGCGATCTCGGTGACCCGGCGGCCCAGCCGCTTGCCGGTGCGCAGGTAGAACGGAACCCCGGCCCAGCGGCGGTTCTGCACCTCCAGCGTCACCGCGGCGTAGGTCTCGGTGGTCGAGTCCTTCGCGAAACCACCTTCCTGCAGCAGGCCCGGCACCTTCATGCCGCCCTGCCAACCGCCCGCGTACTGCCCGCGCGCGGTGGTCTCGTCGAACGGCGCCAGCGGCTTGGTCGCCGACAGCACCTTGACCTTCTCCGCACGGAGGGCGCGCGGAGCGAACGAGACCGGCTCCTCCATCGCGGTCAGCGCGAGGAGCTGCAGCAGGTGGTTCTGGATGACGTCGCGTGCGGCGCCGATGCCGTCGTAGTACCCCGCGCGGCCGCCGAGACCGATGTCCTCGGCCATGGTGATCTGCACGTGGTCGACGTAGTTGGCGTTCCAGATCGGCTCGAACAGCTGGTTCGCGAAGCGCAGCGCCAGCAGGTTCTGCACCGTCTCTTTGCCGAGGTAGTGGTCGATGCGGAACACCGACTCCTCGGGGAAGACGTCGTTCACGATCTCGTTGAGCTCCTTGGCGCTCTTGAGATCGCGGCCGAAGGGCTTCTCGATGACGACGCGGCGCCAGGTGTCCTCGCTCGCCTCGGCGAGGCCGGAGCGGGCGAGCTGCTTGGTCACCACCGGGAACGCGCTCGGCGGGATCGACAGGTAGAACGCGGTGTTGCCACCGGTACCCCGTTCGGCGTCGAGGTCCTTGACCGTCTGCGCGAGCCGGTCGAAGGCGTCATCGTCGTCGAAGGTGCCCTGGACGAACCGGATGCCTTCGGCGAGCCGGTTCCACACCGACTCCTTGAACGGCGTCCGCGCGTGCTCCTTGACCGAGTCGTGCACCAGCTCGCCGAAGTCCTGGTGCTCCCAGTCCCGCCGGGCGAACCCGACGAGCGAGAACCCGGCGGGCAGCAGGCCGCGATGGGCGAGGTCGTAGATCGCCGGCATCAGCTTCTTGCGGGCGAGGTCACCGGTGACGCCGAAGATCACCAGGCTGGACGGCCCGGCGATCCGCGGCAGCCGCTTGTCGCGCGGGTCGCGCAGCGGGTTGTTCCAGGCTCGTGTCACTCGCCGGCCTCCTGTACCGCGCGGACCAGTCCGGCCAGGCCGGCGGCCCGGTCGGTGAGGTGCAGGCGCAGCACCGGACGGCCGTGCTCGGCGAGCACCTGGCCGTCGCCCAGCGCCTGCGCGTGCTGCAGGACGCCCAGCGTGTACGGCCGGTCCGGAACGTCGAGATCGTCCTCGACGGCGCCGGTGATCTGCAGGAAGACACCGTTCTGGTGCCCGCCCTTGTGGTACTGCCCGGTCGAGTGCAGGAACCGCGGCCCCCACCCGAAGGTGGTCTGGCGGCCGGTCCGCTTGGCGATCTCGCCGCGCAGGACCGCGGTCGACGCGTCGTCGAGCCGGTCGAGGTACGCCTGCACCGCGATGTAGCCGGTTTCCGGTGCGGAGTCGAAGAAAGCCCGCAGGATGTCCGCGAGCTTTCCGTCCGTCGAGACGTCTTCCGAGCCGAACACCTCGACCGCGCCGTCCACAGTGGACGGCTTCTCGCCGCCCTTGAGCTTGTCCGGGTTGTCGAGCAGCGACCGCGCGGCCTTCTTGGCGGCCTCGACGTCGGGCTGGTCGAACGGGTTGATCCCGAGCAGCCGCCCGGCGAGCGCGGTCGCGAACTCCCACAGCAGGAACTGCGCGCCGAGCGAGCCGGTCACGGAGATCTTCGCGGCGCCTTCCGCAGGTCCGACCGCCACCGGGGTGGCGTCGGCCTTGGCGTCGGCGAAGCCGGGAGCGCTCGGGCCTTCGACGGCGACCGGCAGGAGACCGGTGCCCTGTTTGCCGGTGGATTCGGCGATCAGCTGCTCCGCCCAGTCGGCGAAGCCCTTGATGCCCGATCCGGTGTCGCCGATGACGATCTTCTCGGCGCCCTTTTCGTGCGCCGCGACCCACGCCGACGCGAGCTTGACCGCGGGGTTGTCCACGGAGTCGGCGGCCAGCTCGTCGGCCACCGAAGCGGCCTGGTCGAGCAGGCGGGCGACGTCCGCGCCGGCGAGCCCGGCCGGGACGAGCCCGAACGCGGTCAGCGCCGAGTAACGGCCGCCGACGTTCGGGTCGGCGAGGAAGACCTTGCGGTAACCCTCCTTTTCGGACAGTTCCGCGAACGGTGAGCCGGGGTCGGTGACGACCACGATCCGCCGCGCCGCGTCGATGCCCGCGTCGGCGAAGGCCTTCGCGAAGATCCGCCGGTGGCTGTCGGTCTCGACGGTGCCGCCGGATTTCGACGACACCACGATGACCGTGCGCTCCAGGTCACCGGCGAGCGCGTCGGCGACCTGACCGGGGTCGGTGGTGTCGAGGACCGTCAGCGCGACGCCGTCGGTCGCGGTGATGACCTCGGGGGCCAGCGACGAACCGCCCATGCCCGCGAGGACGACGCGGTCGACGCCCTCGGAACGCAGGTCGGTCCGCAGTGCCTCGATCTCGCCGATCAACGGCCGCGAGGACTTGTGCAGCGTCGTCCACGAGAGACGGATCGACGCTTCGGACTCGGCTTCGGGACCCCACAGTGTGGCGTCCTGGGACGCCAGTTTCGATGCGACCTGGTCGGCGACGAGCCGCTCCGCGAACGGAGCGGCTTCGCCGGCCAGGGCGGCGTCGACGATTTCGACGCCGGTCGTTTCCCCTGCCATGGTCCAGATCAGTCCTTTGCCTTTTCCAGCTGCCCGGTGACGGTTTCGAGAAGCTCGGTCCACGACTTCTCGAACTTCTCGACGCCCTCGTTCTCGAGGGTGAGGAACACGTCGTCGATGTCGATGCCGACCACGCGCAGCTTGTCGAAGACGACCTGCGCGTCGGGGCCCTTGCCGGTCACCGTGTCGCCGGTGATCTCGGCGTGGTCGCCCGCCGCTTCGAGGGTCTTCTCCGGCATCGTGTTGACCGTGTCCTTGACGACGAGCTGGTCCACGTAGCGGGTGTCGGAGTACTGCGGGTCCTTCACGCCGGTGGAGGCCCACAGCGGACGCTGCGGGTTCGCGCCGGCCTCGGCGAGCGCCTTCCAGCGGTCCGAAGCGAACAGCTCCTCGAACGCCGCGTACGCGAGCCGCGCGTTGGCGATGGCGGCCTCACCGCGCAGCGCGGTGGCCGCGTCGGTGCCGATCGCGTCGAGGCGCTTGTCGATCTCGGTGTCCACACGGGACACGAAGAACGACGCGACCGAGTGGATGCCCTTGAGGTCGTGGCCGTTCGCCTTGGCCTGCTCCAGCCCGGCGAAGTAGGCCTCGATGACCGCCCGGTACCGCTCGACCGAGAAGATCAGCGTGACGTTGACGCTGATGCCCTCGGCCAGGGTCTTGGTGATCGCCGGGAGACCCTCTTCGGTGGCCGGGATCTTGATCAGCACGTTCGGCCGGTCGACGGTCTTCCACAGGTCCTGCGCCTCGGCCACCGTCTTGTCGGAGTCCTTGGCCAGCCGCGGGTCCACCTCGATGGACACGCGCCCGTCGACCCCGTTCGTGGCGGTGTAGACGTCGCGGAACAGGTCCGCGGCGTTGCGCACGTCGGTGGTGGTCAGCTCGCGGATGGTGGCCTCGACGTCGGCGCCGCGGGCGGCGAGCTCCTTGGTCTGCTCGTCGTACGCCTCGCCCTTCGACATCGCGTTGGCGAAGATCGTCGGGTTGGTCGTGACGCCCACGACGTGCTTGTCGCGGATCAGGTCCGCGAGGTTGCCGGTGTTCAGGCGCTCACGAGACAGGTCGTCGAGCCAGATCGACACCCCGGCCTCGGACAGCTGCGCGAGCTTGTCGTTGCTCATTGGAGTCCTCTCAGTTCTTGGTGTTGGCGATCGAGCGACGGGCGGCCTCGACGACTGCCTCCGCGGTGAAACCGAACTCACGGAACAGTGTGGCGGCGTCGGCCGACGCACCGAAGTGCTCGATCGAAACGTTCACCCCGGCGTCACCGGTGAAGCGGTGCCACGACTGGGCGACACCGGCTTCGACGGAGACGCGTGCCTTGACCGACGGCGGGATCACGGCGTCCTTGTAGGACTGGTCCTGCGCGTCGAACCACTCGACACACGGCATCGAGACGACGCTCGCCGGGATGCCGTCGGCTTCGAGGGTCTTGCGGGCCTCGACGGCCAGCTGGACCTCGGAGCCGGTCGCGATCAGCACGACCTCGGGGCTGCCGTTGGACGCCTCGGCGAGGACGTAACCGCCCCGCTTGACGCCTTCGGCGCTGGTGCCCTCCAGCACCGGCACGTTCTGCCGGGTCAGCGCGAGGCCCGACGGGTGGTGGACGTCCTCCAGGACGGCCTTCCACGCGTACGCGGTCTCGTTGGCGTCCGCCGGGCGGACGACGTTGAGGCCGGGGATCGCGCGCAGCGAGGAGAGCTGCTCGATCGGCTGGTGGGTGGGGCCGTCCTCGCCCAGGCCGATCGAGTCGTGCGTCCACACGTAGGTGACCGGCGCCTTCATCAGCGCGGCCAGCCGCACGGGCGGGCGCATGTAGTCGGAGAAGATCAGGAACGTCGCGCCGTAGGGGCGGGTGCCGCCGTGCAGCGCGATGCCGTTGAGGATCGAGCCCATCGCGTGCTCGCGGATGCCGAAGTGCAGCGTCCGGCCGTACGGGCTGGTCTTCCACATGTCGGTGGAAGCCTTCTCCGGGCCGAACGAGTCGGCCCCCTTCATGGTGGTGTTGTTGCTTTCCGCGAGGTCCGCGGAACCGCCCCACAGCTCGGGAAGCGGCTCGGCGAGGGCGTTGAGCACCTCACCGGAGGCCTTGCGGGTCGCGATGCCCTTGGCGTCCGGCTCCCAGGTCGGCAGGTTGTCCGCGAAGCCCTCGGGCAGCGTGCGGGTCGACATCCGGTCCGCGATCTTCTTGCGCTCCGGGTTGGCGGCGCCCCACGCCTCGAACTTCTCCTGCCATTCGGCGCGGGCGGTCTTGCCGCGGTCGACGGCCTGGCGGGTGTGGGCGATGACCTCGTCGTCGACCTGGAAGCTCCGCTCCGGGTCGAAACCGAGGATCTCCTTGACCGCGGCGACCTCTTCGGCGCCGAGCGCGGCGCCGTGGGCCTTGCCGGTGCCCATCTTCTTCGGCGCCGGGTACCCGATGACGGTCTTCAGCGCGATGAACGACGGGCGCTCGGTCTCGGCCTTCGCGGCCTTGATGGCCTCTTCGATCGCGACGACGTCCTCGCCACCTTCGACGACCTGGGTGTGCCACCCGTAGGCCTCGTAGCGCTTCACGACGTCCTCGGACAGCGCGATCTTGGTGTCGTCCTCGATCGAGATCTCGTTGTCGTCCCAGAAGACGATCAGGTTGCCCAGCTCCTGGCGGCCGGCGATCGAAGAGGCCTCGGCGGTGACGCCCTCTTCGATGTCACCGTCGGAGGCGATCACGTAGACGTAGTGGTCGAAGATGCTCTCGCCCTGCGGGGCGTCCGGGTCCAGCAGGCCGCGCTCGCGGCGGGCCGCCATCGCCATGCCGACCGCGTTGGCCAGGCCCTGGCCCAGCGGACCGGTGGTGGTCTCGACGCCCTTGGTGTGGCGGTACTCCGGGTGGCCAGGGGTCTTCGAGTCCCACTTGCGCAGCTGCTTCAGGTCTTCCAGCTCCAGGCCGAACCCGGCGAGGTACAGCTGGATGTAGAGGGTGAGGCTCGAGTGACCGGCGGAGAGGACGAAGCGGTCGCGAGCGGGCCACTCGGGGTCCGCCGGGTCATGACGCAGCGTCCGCTGGAAGAGCGTGTACGCGAGCGGCGCCAGGCTCATCGCGGTGCCGGGGTGACCGCTGCCGCAGTTCTCGACCGCGTCCGCGGCGAGCACCCGAACGGTGTCGACGGCCCGCGTGTCGAGGTCGGTCCAGTCGGCGGGCACGTTGCGCCGGAGGAGTGGGTTCTTCTCGCTGGTAGAGGCGGTTTCGGACACTGAACTCGAACTCCCCGTCATCAGGTTGTGGCTTCTCTTCGCTCGTGGGTAACCCACGTGTACCGCTACTAATCTCAATCGATCCGGAAGGGACGATATTCCTGGTCCGGGCCGTTCGCAGTGGTACGCCGCGAGCTACCGCGGCCAGCCTAATGGTTCGGCCGGTCGAGGACCCGCGATCACCCTCTGGAAACAGCACGTCTAACATCGGGGAAGGGTTCAGAACACTCCGGAGCCGGGGCCGCCACATCACCCGGAAGCCTGGTGGACCCCGCCCCGAAAACTGACGCAGGGAGTGAAATGTCGTTGGTGAACGCTGCGCACGGACGCAGTGACAGCACCAGCGCCGTACATCCGACCGGTGAACGACCGCACGGTGGCCGGCGAACAATCCGCCAGGTCGTCGGCGCGTACGCCGCCCTCGCGAAGCCCAGGGTGATCGAGCTCCTCCTGGTCACCACGATTCCCGCGATGTTCCTGGCAGGCAGGGAAATCCCGTCGCCGTGGCTGGTGCTCGCGACGCTCGTGGGCGGAACCATGGCCGCCGGCAGCGCCAACGCCTTGAACTGCGTCATCGACGCGGACATCGACAAGGTGATGAACCGCACGAAGCGCCGCCCGCTGGTGAAGGAATCGGTACCCCGGCGCGGCGCGCTGATCTTCGGTCTCGTGCTCGGCGTCCTGTCGTTCGTCGTGCTCTATTTCACGGTGAACCTGCTGTCGGCGATCCTCGCGATCGTGACGATCCTCTTCTACATCTTCGTCTACACGCTGGTGTTGAAGCGGCGTACGTCACAGAACGTGGTCTGGGGCGGCGCGGCGGGCTGTATGCCGGTCGTCATCGGCTGGGCCGCCGTCACCGGCACCGTCGAGTGGCCCGCGTTCGTGATGTTCGGCGTCATCTTCTTCTGGACCCCGCCGCACACCTGGGCGCTGGGCATGAAGTACCGCGAGGACTACGAGCGCGCCGGCGTGCCGATGCTGCCGGTGGTCGCCACCCCGCAGCACGTGGCGCGGCAGATCGTCATCTACTCGTGGGTGATGGTCGCGTGGACGCTGCTGCTGGTCCCGGTGACGAGCTGGATCTACACGACGTTCGCGCTCCTGGCGGGCGGCTGGTTCCTCTTCTACGCGCACAGCCTGAACGCGGCGGTGCGGCGCGGCGAGGAGACCAAGCCGATGTCGCTGTTCCACCGGTCGAACACGTACCTGATGATCGTGTTCGTCGCGCTGGCGGTGGACTCGGCGATCGGGCTGCCTGCCATCGGGCTGCCTTTCTGATCTTGTAGCGCGTGAAGGCCCCCTTCCCTCGGCTCAGCTGAGGGAAGGGGGCCTTCACGCGTGTTGTGCTCTGGGGGCGACATTGGGAACGCGCGGATCCGCTCGCGCTGCGCGGCCCGCCTGTCCTGAAGGTCACCTTTGAGACGATGAACGTCCTGAAAGGGCCCTTCGGGACGTTCGGACCCGGCTTCCCACCTGCTGGAGCGCGCTACCCGGCCCGGCTACCCGTCAGTACCGTCCGGCGGAGTGACGAGTACGACCGAACGCCCAGCCACCGTCCGTGCCGGGCGCGCGACCATGGCGGTCGCCTGCCTGATCGTCTTCACCGCGCAGATGGCGACGACGATCTACCTCCCTTCCCTTCCGATGGTCGAGCGCGACTTCGGGGTGTCGCGCAGTGTCGCGGCGCTCTCGGTGTCGCTGTTCGTCATCGGCGCGGCGGCGCCGGTGGTGCTGTGGGGCCGGGCGGCCGACCGTCTCGGGCGCCGGGCCGCGATGCTGGCGTCGCTGGGCCTGTTCGTCGTCGCCAGCGCGGTCCTCATCGTCAACACGTCGCCCACGTGGCTCCTCGTTCTCCGTACCCTGCAAGGGATCGGTGCTGGAGGCGCGGCGATCATCGCCCGTATCGCCGTGCGTGATCTCGGTGACGGCGACGCGCTCGCCAAACGGCTTTCGGTGCTGTCCATCGCGTTCGTCACCGCACTCGGCGGCGGGCAGTTCGCCGGCGGGCTGATCGGCGGGTGGCAGGGCGGTTTCGCGGTGCTGACGGCGGTGGGCGCGCTGTGCGTCCTGGGCACGCTGACGATCCCGCTCCACAAGAGCCGTGGCGAGAAGACGGGCATGATCCGGATCTACCTCCGGATCCTCACCGTTCCGGCGTTCCTGCGGCCGACGATCGCGGCCGGGCTCGGCTTCGCGACGATCGTGCTCCTCCAGGAGGTCTCGCCGTTCGTCTTCCAGCAGCACTTCGGGCTGAGCGTCGACCAGTACGGCGGCCTCGGCCTGCTCTTCGGCCTGGCCTACTTCGCCGGCGCGCTGCTGGTGAACCGGCTGGCCGGGCGCAAAGGCTCGCCGTGGCTGATGCGGGCGGGCGCGCTGGTCATGACCGCCGCCGGCCTGCTGACGGTCGTCTTGTGGCTCGTGCCCGCGATCCCGCTCACGGCCGCGTTCGTGACGTTCGTCGCGCTCTACTGCGGGACCACCTTCGGCCAGGCCGCGCTTTTCCCGAGCAGTATGGCCGTCGCGGTGAGCGAAGTGCCCGGCCACGGCGCGTACGCCGTCGCGTTGTGCGGGTTCGTCGCTCAGTCCATCGCGGGTGTCGCGGCCACCTTCGCCGCGCTGCTCCACGAGAACGTCGTGTGGGCGAGTGTGGCCACCGTCCTGTCCCTCACCGCCTTCCTCCTGGTCCGGGTGAGAGTGCGGGAATGAGATGATGGCGGGCGCCGTTGTAACTCGTTCGGCCCCTGTCCCACCTCTCGAAAGCAGGCTGCTTTTGTCCGTGTCCCCGGACCGGGAACCCGACGCGCTCGAGCAGGACGTCGCGCTCGAGCAGCAGTACGTCACCGCCCTCTACCGCAAGCTCGACGCCGAACGCGCCGACGCGCAGCGCAGGCTCGACGAGACGCTGCGCCAGACCGGCGGCACCCCGCAGGCGCGCACCGAACGCGACGTCGCCACGACGCTGTACACCGACAGGCTGGCCCAGCTGAGCTCCGTCGAGCAGGGCCTGTGCTTCGGCCGCCTCGATTTCCTTCCGGACCACGCCGAGGAGACGACCTACATCGGGCGGCTCGGGCTGTTCGACGAGGACGACGAGTACCGTCCGCTGCTCGTCGACTGGCGCGCGCCGGTCGCGCGGCCCTTCTACCTCGCCACCGCCGCTTCACCCGAAGGGGTGCGGCGTCGCCGCCACATCCGGTCGCTGAGCCGGAAGGTCGTCGGCGTCGACGACGAGATCCTCGACCTCTCCGCCGCGGACCAGGGCCAGGACCTCGGCCTCGCGGGCGAGGCGGCGCTGCTGGCCGCGCTCGAACGCCGTCGCACCGGCGAGATGAGCGACATCGTCGCCACCATCCAGGCCGAACAGGACCGCATCATCCGCGCGTCGCCGAACGGTGTCCTCGTGGTCCAAGGCGGTCCGGGAACCGGCAAGACCGCCGTCGCGTTGCACCGCGCGGCGTACCTGCTCTACACGCATCGCCAGCAGCTGACCACGCGTGGCGTGCTGGTGGTCGGGCCGAACAGCACGTTCCTCCGCTACATCGGGCAGGTCCTGCCGTCGCTGGGCGAGACGGGGGTGCTGCTGGCCACGATCGGGCAGCTGTACCCCGGGCTGGACGCCGACGGTCCGGTCACCCGCGAGGCCGCCGAGATCAAGGGCCGCCCGGTGATGGCCGACGTGCTCGCCAACGCGGTCCGAGACCGGCAGCGCGTGCCGGAACCGGTGCTGGAGATCGAGTTCGAGCGCGAGATCCTCATGCTCGACCGCAAGACCTGCACCGAGGCGCGGACGCGGGCCCGCCGGTCGCGCCGTCCGCACAACCTCGCCCGGCGGATCTTCGTCTCGGACCTCCTCGACGCGCTGACCCGGCAGGCCGCCCGCAAACTGGGGGAGGACCTGCTCGACGCGCGGGACGTCCAGGACATCCGGGCCGAGGTCGCCGCGGACCGGAACGTGGCAGCCGCGATCGACGGGCTGTGGCCGAAACTCACCCCCGAGATCGTGCTCGACGAGCTGTTCGCCGACCGCGAACGGTTGCGCAGCGCGTCCGGAAAAGCCCTGTCGGACACCGATCGTGACCATCTCTACAGCCCGACGGACGCGAAGTGGAGCCCGTCGGACGTCCCGCTGCTCGACGAACTCGCCGAGCTGCTCGGCGAGGACGACACCGAAGCCCGTGCCGAGGCCGCTCGCCGCGAGCGGGAGGACCGCGCCTACGCGGAAGGTGTGCTCGACATCCTCGAACAGGACGAAGAGATCGTCGACGAGGAGCTGCTGCGGGTGGGCGACGTCCTCGACGCGGAGCTGTTCGCCGAGCGCCAGCAGCGTCGCAGCGAGATGACCGCGGCGCAGCGGGCCGCGCAGGACCGGACGTGGACGTTCGGGCACGTGATCGTCGACGAGGCGCAGGAACTGACCGCGATGGACTGGCGGCTGCTGATGCGCCGGTCGCCGAACCGGTCGATGACACTGGTCGGCGACGTCGCCCAGACCGGGGCGGCCGGTGGGGCGCGGACGTGGGGCGAGGCGCTTTCGCCGTACGTCGCCGATCGCTGGCGGCTCGAAGAACTGACCGTCAACTACCGGACCCCGGCGGAGATCATGGCCGTCGCGTCCCGGGTTCTCGCCGAGGTCAACCCGGAACTCGAGGCGCCGGTTTCGGTGCGGGAGACGGGTTTCGAGCCTTGGCTGCGTTCCGTCGACCCGGCGGACCTCACCGCGGAACTGCCCGGCATCGTCGACGCCGAACTGTCCGTTGTGGACGGTGGGACGGTCGCCGTGCTGTGCCCGTCGTCCCTGGTCGCTTCGCTCTCGGAGACGCTCGGCGAGGCGGGTGACCGGGTGTCGGTGATGGCGGTGGACCGGGCGAAGGGCCTCGAGTTCGACTCCGTGGTGCTGATCGCGCCGGACGAGGTCG
Organism: Amycolatopsis sp. NPDC057786; assembly: GCF_042797905.1. NCBI lineage: Bacteria > Bacillati > Actinomycetota > Actinomycetes > Pseudonocardiales > Pseudonocardiaceae > Amycolatopsis > Amycolatopsis sp. NPDC057786. The sequence continues at coordinate 1,702 of NZ_JBHVKW010000149.1, read as the reverse complement.
TCGCCGAGTCGCCGCGCGGGCTCAACGATCTTTATGTGGCCCTGACCAGGGCGACCCGGCGGATGGGCGTAGTGCAGACCGGTGACCTTGTTCCCGCGCTGGAGGGTCTTGGCTAAGGTCGGCCGCATGCGCACATTCGGCAAGATCGTGGTCATCGGCGCGGGCGTACTCGCCCTGGCGGCCTGTGGCGAGAAACAGAACACCGCAGGTTCGGCCCAGACCTCCGGCGCGGCCCCCGCGTCGGCGTCGTCGTCGGCCCCGGCCGCCCCGAAGGGCAAGGAATGCACGGCCGAGGACGTGAAGACCACCGGGAAGTTCGGCGAAGCGCCGACCATCACCATCCCGGACGACTGCGACCCGCCGAAGAAGCTCATCACCAAGGACCTCGAACCCGGTACCGGCGAGGGCGCCAAGGCAGGCGCGAACCTGAAGATGAACTACACGGTGATGACCTGGTCGGACAAGCGAAAACTGGACAGTTCCTTCGACCGCGGCGAACCGCTCGACCTGACTCTCGGTGCGGGGATGGTCATCCAGGGTTGGGACCAAGGCCTGGTCGGCGTCAAACAGGACGGCAGGCGGTTGCTGATCATCCCGCCGGACCTCGGCTATGGCCAGGGCGGTCGAGGTATCAAGCCGAACGAGACCTTGGTGTTCGTCACCGACGCCGTCACGGTTCCCCCCGTGTAGATCGATCTTGCGCGGTAAACCCGACGCCGCTCGTTCGAGTGTCCTTGCCGGCGAGATGTTGACCTCCCTTTCATGAGTCTTTACTTTGATCGACAGGGGGTGATGTTCGAAATGGGGTTCTCGGACGGGCGAATCCATCGCGGTATCGTTCGCCTGTGGCATGTCGATGACGGCTGGGGTGAAGTTCAGTCGTCCGATTTCGCTGACCCGATCTGGGTTCATTATTCGACCGTTGACTCGGCGAGCAGGGGTGTGCTGCCCAATGGTTTCAAGCAACTTCTCGTCGGTGATCATGTCGAGTTGACCGTCGAGCATGCTGAACAAGACGAATATCACTTACGCGCACTGTGGATAAAGTCGACAGGGGGAAAGTGATGAATACGCTTCGGTTGGGAAGATTCGGTGTGATACTGGCCGGCTTCCTCGTGTTCCTTGGAGTTTCGGTCGCTCCTGCGTACGCCGACCATCATTTCACCTTCACGCAGGCCAAGACCACTTTTGACGAGACGGACGCGCATGGCAGGTTCACTGGGCAGGCGCTGACCAAACCCGGTCAAGCGGTACCCATGTCCTGGTCCTTTCGTATCGCGCCTGCTGTGCAGGCGATCGCGGCGGGTCCGATGAATTGTACGGCCGGTCATATGCAGCTCCCTTACCATGATTCGCACAGCAATATTCCGGTCGACTATTTCTGGCATTCGACGGTGCAAGGGAACAAGTCGGACAATACCAAGTATGACCTGTATGGAAGCTGTACTTTCAAGGTTAAGAACAATGGTACCGCGAACTTGAAGTTCGTTTTCCATTATTCACTTTTCTGTGGGCCGTGCGGCGATGTTCGAGCCGGCACTGGTCAAGGGGGCTTCTCCACCACTTTGGACGTGCTGGAAGCCAGCCGGTGAATTTCGCCGGCTGAAGTCCGTGAAGGCCTCCTTGAGGGACTCTGGATCCCTTAAGGAGGCTCGGAGTCATGGGGTTGTTGCAACACCGTCTGATGGAGGGGCGGGGTTGT
>NZ_JBHVKW010000148.1:0-15125 GCF_042797905.1 Amycolatopsis sp. NPDC057786 | reverse complement strand
GGCCTCCTTCCCCTCGGCTGAGCCGAGGGGAAGGAGGCCTTCACGCGCACAAGCGGGAATCAGACGGTGAAGCCGAGCGCCCGCAGCTGTTCCCGGCCGTCGTCCGTGATCTTCTCCGGGCCCCACGGCGGCATCCAGACCCAGTTGATCCGGAAGTCCTTGACCAGTCCCGTTCCCCCGCCGACGAGCGCGGCGCCGGTCTGGTCCTCGATGACGTCGGTCAGCGGGCAGGCCGCCGAGGTCAGCGTCATGTCGATGGTGGCGGTGTTGTCCGCCTCGACGCGGATGTCGTAGACCAGCCCGAGGTCGACGACGTTGATGCCGAGTTCGGGGTCGACGACGTCGCGCATCGCCTCTTCGACGTCTTCGACCTTCGCCACGTCGGCGGCGTCCGGGGCGGCGGCGGTCTCCGCGTCGAGGTCGGCGGCCGTGCGCCCCTCGCGGGTTTCGGTCTGCTGTTCGGTCATGCCGTCTCAACTCCGTTGGTCGTGCGGGCGACGGCGTCCTTGAACGCCATCCACCCGAGCAGGGCGCATTTCACACGGGCCGGGTACTTGGCCACGCCGGCGAAGGCGATGCCGTCCTCCAGCACGTCCTCGTCGGGTTCGATCTGCCCTTTGCCCTGCATCAGCTCGACGAAGGCGTCCATGGTGGTGAACGCCTCCTCCACGGTGTGCCCGACGACGAGATCCGTCAAGACCGACGTGGAAGCCTGGCTGATCGAACAGCCCTGTCCCTCGTAGGAGACGTCGGCGACCTTCCCGTCGTCGACCTTCACCCGCAGCGTCACCTCGTCGCCGCAGGTCGGGTTGACCTGGAACGACTCGGCGTCGAACGGCTCGCGCAGACCGCGGCCATGCGGGTTCTTGTAGTGGTCCAGGATGATCTCCTGGTACATGCTTTCGAGGTTCATCACGCCACCCCGAAGAACTTCTGCGCCTCACGCACACCGTTCACCAGCGCGTCCACTTCGGACAGTGTGTTGTAGACGTAGAACGACGCGCGCACGGTCGCGGGCACCGAGCACGCCCGGTGCAGCGGCCACGCGCAGTGGTGCCCGACGCGGACGGCGACACCGAGGCTGTCCAGCACCTGACCGGAGTCGTGCGGGTGGACGCCGTCGATGACGAACGACACCAGTCCGCCGCGGTCGGTCATGTCGGTGGGGCCGATGATCCGCACGCCAGGGATCTCGCCGAGCCCGGCGAGCGCCGCCTCGGTGAGGAGGTGTTCGTGCGCGGCGACGCGGTCCATGCCGATCGCCGACAGGTAGTCGGCGGCCGCGCCGAGACCGACGGCCTGCGACGTCATCGGGGTGCCCGCCTCGAACCGCTGCGGCGGCGCGGCGAAGGTGGTCTGCTCCATGCGGACCAGCTCGATCATCGAGCCACCGGTGAGGAACGGCGGCATCGCTTCGAGCAGCTCACGACGTCCATAAAGGACACCGATACCGTACGGGCCGACCATCTTGTGCCCGGCGAAGGCGGCGAAGTCGACGTCCAGCGCGTGGAAGTCCACCGGGAAATGCGGCACCGACTGGCAGGCGTCCAGCACGACCAGCGCGCCGACCTTGCGGGCCTTCTTCACCAGGAACTCGACCGGGTTGATCGTACCGAGCACGTTGGACTGGTGCGTGAACGCGAGCACCTTGGTCCGCTCGGTGATCAGTTCGTCCACATTGGACAGGTCAAGGCGGCCGTCCGCGGTGACGGAGAACCACTTCAGCGTCGCGCCGGTGCGCTGGCAGAGCTGCTGCCACGGCACCAGGTTCGCGTGGTGCTCCATCTCGGTGATGACGATCTCGTCGCCGGGACCGATCTTGAACCGCTCGGCCCCGGGACCGGCCGTGGCGGCGTTGCTCATCGCGTAGGCGACGAGGTTGATGCCCTCGGTGGCGTTCTTGGTGAACACCAGCTCGTGCGGGGAGGCGCCGACGAACTCCGCGATCCGCACGCGGGCGGATTCGTAGGCGTCGGTCGCCTCTTCGGCGAGCTGGTGCGCGCCGCGGTGCACCGCGGCGTTCGAGGTCTCCAGGAACCGGCGCTCGGCTTCGAGCACCTGCGCCGGCTTCTGGGACGTCGCACCGGAATCCAGATACACCAAGGGTTTCCCGTCCCGCACCGTGCGGGTCAGGATCGGGAAGTCGGCCCTGATGGCCGCTACGTCCAGCGGTGCAGCAGAGTTAGCCGTGGTGGTGGTCATCGGGCCAACTCCTCTCGGTGTAGTCGTGAAGTTCAGTGATCAGACGGCGGCGGTCTCGGTGGAGCCGGCGTACCTGACGTACCCGTTCTCCTCCAGCTCGTCCGCGAGCTCACGGCCACCGGACGCGACGATCTTGCCGCCCGCGAAGACGTGCACGAAGTCGGGCGTGATGTGCCGCAGGATCCGCGTGTAGTGCGTGATCAGCATGACGCCGGCGTCGTTGTTGGCCTTGAACTCGTTGACGCCCTCGGACACGACGCGCAGCGCGTCGACGTCGAGGCCCGAGTCGGTCTCGTCGAGGATGGCGATCTTCGGCTTGAGCAGCGCCAGCTGCAGGATCTCGTGGCGCTTCTTCTCACCGCCGGAGAAGCCCTCGTTCACCGAACGCTCGGCGAACTCGGACGAGATCTCCAGCTTGCCCATCTCCTCCTTGACCTCCTTGACCCAGTGGCGCAGCTTGGGGGCCTCGCCACGGACCGCGGTGGCCGCGGTGCGGAGGAAGTTGGACATGGACACGCCCGGAACCTCGACCGGGTACTGCATCGCGAGGAACAGGCCCGCGCGGGCACGCTCGTCGACGCTCATCTCCAGCACGTCCTCACCGTCGAGCAGGACCTGCCCGGAGGTGACTTCGTACTTGGGGTGACCGGCGATGGCGTAGGACAGCGTGGACTTGCCCGAACCGTTGGGGCCCATGATCGCGTGGGTCTCGCCCGACTTGATGGTCAGGTTGACGCCCTTGAGGATCTCCTTGGGGCCCTCCTCGGTCGTGACCGAGGCGTGCAGATCCTTGATTTCCAGCGTAGGCATTTCTTTCCTAAAAGTCTCTTGTGGACGGACGCGCGCTCAGGCGCCGACAGCTTCGAGCTCGGCTTCGATCGCGGCCTCGAGACGCTCGCGCACCTCGGGAACGCCGATCTTGACCAGGATCTCGTGGAAGAACCCGCGTACGACCAGGCGGCGCGCGGCGTCTTCGCCGATTCCGCGCGACTGGAGGTAGAACAACTGCTCGTCGTCGAACCTTCCCGTCGCGCTCGCGTGACCCGCGCCTTCGATCTCGCCGGTCTCGATCTCCAGGTTCGGGATCGAGTCCGCCCGCGCGCCCGGCGTCAGCACCAGGTTGCGGTTGAGTTCGTAGGTGTCGGTGGCCTCGGCGGCCGCCCGGATCAGCACGTCGCCGACCCACACGGTGTGCGCGCCATCGCCCTGCAGCGCGCCCTTGTACATCACCCGCGACTTGCAGTTCGGCACCGCGTGGTCGACGAAGAGGCGGTGCTCCTGGTGCTGCGCCTCATCCGCGAAGTACAGGCCGAGCATCTCGACGTCGCCGCCCTTGTCGGCGAACGTCGCCGTCGGCGAGACACGGACGAGGTCACCGCCCAGGGTGATGACGATGTGCTTCAGCGTGGCGTCGCGGCCGAGCTTGAGGTGCTGCTCGGAGACGTGCACCGCGTCGTCGGCCCAGTCCTGGACGCTGACCACGGTCACGTTCGCCGAATCGCCGATGACGAACTCGACATTGTCTGCGTAGGTGCCGGAGCCGGCGTGGTCGAGGACGATGACGGCCTCGGAGAACTGCTCGGCGCGCACCTGCACGTGCCCGTAGGCGACCTTGCCCTCGCCGGGGCCGGTGATCTTCACCGTCGACGGCTTCGAGGTCTTCGTCTCCTTGGGCACCGTGATGACGGTGGCCTCGGTGAACGAGGAATACGCCTGCGCGGCGATCCGGTCGCTCGGGACACCCGCGGCGCCGAGGCGCTCGTCGTCCCGGCCGACCGTCTCGATCTTCAGTTCGGGCGCGGCGTCGGCGTCCACCGTGGCCGAACCCGAAGCGGCGGCGGACCCGTCGTGCAGGCCGCGCAGCCGCTTCATCGGGGTGAAACGCCAGTTCTCCTCACGACCGCCGGGGACCTCGAAGGCCTCGACATCGTAGGAGGTGAAGCGCTCCGCGCGAGAGGTCGCCGGAATGACGACCCCTTCGCGCATCGCTTCGGAAACGTTGTTCTCGGTAACCGACATGACTAGCCGACGGACCCTTCCATCTGAAGCTCGATCAGGCGGTTCAGTTCGAGCGCGTATTCCATCGGCAGCTCACGCGCGATGGGCTCGACGAACCCGCGCACGATCATCGCCATGGCCTCGGCCTCGTCGAGACCGCGCGACATGAGGTAGAACATCTGGTCTTCGCTGACCTTCGAGACGGTCGCCTCGTGGCCCATGGAGACCTCGTCGTTGCGGATGTCGACGTACGGGTACGTGTCCGACCGCGAGATCGTGTCGACGAGCAGCGCGTCACAGACGACGCTGGACCGCGAGTGGTGCGCCCGCTTCGCGACCTTGACCAGGCCGCGGTACGAGGTGCGGCCACCGCCGCGCGCCACCGACTTCGACACGATGGTCGAGGAGGTGTGCGGCGCCAGGTGCTCCATCTTCGCGCCGGCGTCCTGGTGCTGGCCCTCGCCCGCGAACGCGACCGAGAGGACCTCGCCCTTGGCGTGCTCGCCCATGAGGAACACGGACGGGTACTTCATCGTGACCTTGGAACCGATGTTGCCGTCGATCCACTCCATGGTCGCGCCCTCTTCGCACTTGGCGCGCTTGGTGACCAGGTTGTAGACGTTGTTCGACCAGTTCTGGATGGTCGTGTAACGGCAGCGGGCGCCCTTCTTCACGATGATCTCCACGACCGCCGAGTGCAGCGAGTCGGACTGGTAGATCGGCGCGGTGCAACCCTCGACGTAGTGCACGTAGGCGTCTTCGTCGACGATGATCAGGGTCCGCTCGAACTGACCCATGTTCTCGGTGTTGATGCGGAAGTACGCCTGCAGCGGGATGTCCACCTTGACGCCCTTGGGCACGTAGATGAACGAACCGCCGGACCACACCGCGGTGTTCAGCGCGGAGAACTTGTTGTCCCCGGCCGGGATCACGGAGCCGAAGTACTCCTTGAAGATCTCCGGGTGCTCCTTGAGCGCGGTGTCGGTGTCCAGGAACAGGACGCCCTGCGCCTCCAGGTCCTCGCGGATCTGGTGGTAGACGACCTCGGACTCGTACTGCGCGGCGACACCGGCGACGAGGCGCTGCTTCTCCGCCTCGGGGATGCCGAGCCGGTCGTACGTGTTCTTGATGTCCTCGGGCAGGTCTTCCCAGGAAGTGGCCTGCTTCTCCGTGGACCGCACGAAGTACTTGATGTTGTCGAAGTCGATCCCGGAGAGGTCCGCACCCCAGTTGGGCATCGGCTTCAAGTCGAAGAGCTTGAGCGCCTTGAGTCGCGCTTCGCGCATCCACTCCGGCTCGGACTTCTTCGAGGAGATGTCGGTGACGACGTCCTCGTTCAGTCCGCGACGGGCCGTTGAGCCCGCCTCGTCGGAGTCCGCCCAGCCGAACGCGTACTTGCCAAGGGACTCGATGGTCTCTTCCTGGCTCATGGGCGCGGTGGTGGGAGTGCGCTGCTCGGCAGCGGCAGTCATGCGGGTTTCCCTCCATTCGGGATCCGTGCTGTGCGCCCCGGGGAGGGCGCCGTGCTTCCCGGACCGGGTGTGGCCGGGTGACCCGCCGAGACGACGGGTACGTGTGTGGTGCACGCGTTGTCACCGCGTGCGATGGTCGCCAGCCGCTGGACGTGGGTACCCAGAAGTTCCGCGAAAGCCTCTGTCTCGGCTTCGCACAACTGAGGGAACTCGGCGGCGACGTGGGCGACCGGGCAATGGTGCTGGCAGAGCTGTTCGCCGACACCGACCTGACGGGTCGACGCAGCGTAACCCTCCCTGGTCAGCGCCGCAGCGAGGGCCTCGGCGCGCGAGGCGGGGTCCGTGTGCTTGGTGATCGCGTCCTGATGCGGGCCGACCAGCGAGGCGACCCGGGCCTCCGCGAACGCCTTCACGGCGTCCTCGCCGGCGTGTTCGGCGAGGAAGCGGATGGCCGAGGACGCGAGGTTGTCGTACGCGTGCCCGAACCGGGCGCGGCCGGCCTCGGTGAGCAGGAAGTTCTTGGCGGGACGGCCTCGTCCGCGGGGCCCGCGACGGGGCGCGTCCCGTGTTTCGGCCTCGCCGTCGGCGAGCAGCGCGTCGAGATGACGGCGGACGGCGGCGGCGCTGATCCCCAGCTGCTCGGCCACCACGACGGCGGTCATCGGACCCTGTTCCAGCAGCAAGCGGGCCACTTCGTGCCTGGTGCGCCCCTCGGGGCCGATCTGCGCGGGGACAGGCTGGACGTCGGCGCGGGGCATGTCGCCACCGGCCTCGTCCTGCGTCCCCGTCTTTTTCACAACACAAGTGTGACGTATTTCCGGGGAGACGGCAAAGAGGGGTGGCTCACGGAGTGGCGTGGGTCACTTCACGGCGGCTGAAGGACGCTTTCCCCGCATGCGATGAGACGAAAGCGTCCTTCACCGCGTCGCATGCGGTGAAAGTCCCCTTCAGCCCCCGGTAACCACGTACCCGCCCGGTCTGTTCCCGGGATCGCTACCCTTCGTGCGTGGCAGTGGGCGATCACCCGGCACAGCGGGACACGGACGGGGCGGAGCCGGAAGACCAGGCTGTGCGGTCGGCAGGGTCGGTGGCGACAATCGCCCCTGGGCGCCCGCACGATCCGGAGCCCCTGGACGACAAGGAACTGCGCGGCCTGAACGTGGTCCGCCGGTTCGGCGCGGTCGGTTCCCTGTTCCTCGCCCTCGGCTCGCTCGGCGCGGGAGCCGCCCCGGTGATCAACCCGGTGCAGGAGATCCCGGTCCTGCGGCTGTTCACCCGCATCCCCATGGTGTCGCTCGCGATGGGCCTGGCGGGCATGGCGATCATCGTGCTCAGCTGGCTGCTGCTCGGCCGGTTCGCGCAGCCCGCGCGCCGCCGCCTCGCCACCCAGGGCCAGCTCGCCCGCACCATCGCGCTCTGGTGCGCGCCGCTGCTGTTCATCCCGCCGCTGTTCTCCCGCGACGTCTACAGCTATCTCGCGCAGAGCGAGATCGTCGCCCGCGGGATGGATCCGTACTCCCTCGGCCCGGCCGAAGCCCTCGGCGTCTCCGACCCGCTGACCTCCGGTGTCTCCAACATGTGGCGCGAGACCCCGGCGCCCTATGGCCCGCTGCTGCTGCGCCTCGGCGGCTGGCTCGCCCCGCTGAGCAGCGGCAACATCGTCACCGGCGTGCTGCTGCAGCGCGGGCTGGCGCTGATCGGCGTCATCCTGATCATCTGGGCGCTGCCCCGGCTGGCCCGGCGGTTCGGCGTGCAGCCCGCCACCGCGCTGTGGCTCGGCGCCGCGAACCCGCTGCTGATCTTCCACTTCGTCGCGGGCGCCCACAACGACGCGCTCGCGATCGGGCTCATGGTGGCCGGGCTGGAGATCGGTCTCCAGCGGATGCCGGTGCGGTTCAAGGACGACGCCGTCCCCCCGCTGGCCAAGGGCGAACTGCTCTACATCGGGCTCGGGGTGGCGATCATCACCCTCGGCGTCGCCGTGAAGATCAACGCGGTCCTGGCGCTGCCGTTCTTCACGGTGATGGTGGCCAGACGCTGGCACGGCCGGATCAAGGACCTGGTCACCGCCGCGGTGCCGATGGCGTTGTTGTTCGGCGTGGTGCTGGTGGCGGTCTGTTACGGCACCGGCCTCGGTTTCGGCTGGGTCGGCGCGCTCGGGACGCCGGGACTGGTCCGCTCGTGGATCTCGCCGACGTCGGAACTCGCCGCGCTCGGCGGTGTCCTCGGCATCGCGCTCGGCCTCGGCAACCACACCAACGCGATGGTGCCGATCCTCGGCACGCTGGGCTACCTCGTCGCGGGCGCGGTGACGGTCAAGTTCCTCTGGGACAGCTTCAAATGGCGCTACCGGCCGATCATCGGCCTCGGCGTCTCGCTGGGCGCGGTGATGGTGCTGCACGTCGCGCTCCAGCCCTGGTATCTGCTGTGGGCGATCATCCCGCTCGCCGCGGCGGCGGGGACCTCGCGGTTCCGTATCGCCGCGACCATCGTCACCGCCGTCCTGCCGTTCCTCCTGCCGACGACGGGAAGCACCTTCGAGGGCCGCGGTTTCGTCCTGCCGTTCGCCTGGGCCGCCGCCGGGGTCGTCACGCTACTGGGGCTGTTCATCGTCCACCGCCTCTCACCACTGCTGCTGTCCAGACCGTCCCCGGAGCATTCGGTCCCGGCGTGAGGCCGTATCGTGACCTGTCGTGAACGCCCCCGCCGTCGAGATCACCGGGCTGGTGAAACGCTACGGATCCACCACCGCGGTCGATGGACTCGACCTGCGGATGGAACGTGGCACGCTGCTCGCTCTGCTCGGCCCGAACGGGGCCGGCAAGACCACCACCGTCGAGATCTGCGAAGGCTTCCTTCGTCCTGACGACGGCGAAGTCCGTGTGCTGGGCCTGGACCCGGCGCGCGACGGCGCCGCGCTGCGGCCCCGGATCGGCGTGATGCCCCAGGGCGGCGGCGCGTATCCCGGCGTCCGCGCCGACGAGATGCTCGGGCTGGTCGCCGCGTGTGCGGCGAACCCGCTCGACCCCGCCTGGCTGCTGGACGTCCTCGGTCTCGCGGGAGCGAAGAAGACACCGTTCAAACGGCTTTCCGGTGGGCAGCAGCAGCGGCTCTCGCTCGCCTGCGCGCTCGTCGGCCGTCCGGAGCTGCTCTTCCTCGACGAGCCGACGGCGGGCATGGACCCACAGGCCCGCCGCCTGGTCTGGGACCTGCTCGGGGCGCTGCGCGCCGACGGGGTCAGCGTGCTGCTCACCACGCATCTGATGGAGGAGGCCGAAACGCTGGCCGACACCGTGGTGATCGTGGACCACGGCAAGGTCGTCGTCGAAGGTTCCCCGCAGTCGCTGACCGTCGAAGCCGGCGAGACGGCGCAGCTGCGGTTCAAGGCGCGTACGAAGCTCGACACCGCACTGCTGACCGCGGCGCTCCCCGAGGGGCACCTCGTCCACGAGTCGGCGCCGGGCACCTATCTCGTCGAGGGCGCGATCGACCCGCAGGTGGTGTCCACGGTGACGGCGTGGTGCGCGCAGCAGGGCGTCATGCCCGAAGAGCTGCAGGTCGGCAGGCGCACGCTGGAAGAGGTCTTCCTGGAGCTGACCGGACGGGAACTGCGCGCATGACCACCACGCCCACGCCGCGGTTCGCCGCGGGCACGTTCACCCCGGCTCCCGGCCGCGGTTCGCTCGGCAAGATGCTGCGCACGCACGCGAAGGTCGAAGCGAGCCTGACGCTGCGCCACGGCGAGCAGATCCTGCTGACCCTGCTGATCCCGCTCGCGCTGCTGATCGGCCTGTCGCTACTGGACATCCTGCCGTCGTCGCAACTCGGCGATTCGTCCAAAGTGGACTGGATCACGCCGAGGATCCTGGCGCTGGCGGTGATGTCTTCGGCGTTCACCGGGCAGGCCATCGCGCTGGGCTTCGACCGCCGTTACGGCGTCCTCAAACGGCTTTCCGCCACCGCACTCCCCCGCTGGCTGCTCGTCGCGGGCCGGGTGGCCGCCGCGCTGGTCGTGGTGGCACTACAGGCGGTGATCCTCGGCGTCGTCGCCGCGCTGCTGGGCTGGTCGCCGTCGCTGGGCGGGCTCCTCGGCGCGATCCCGTTCCTGATCGTCGGCACGCTCGCGTTCGGCGCGCTGGGCCTGTTGCTCGGCGGCGCGCTGCGCGCGGAGGCCGTGCTGGCGCTGGCGAACATCGTCTGGTTCGTGTTGCTGCTCGCGGGCGGCATCCTGCTGGCGCCGTCGACCATGCCGTCCGGCGTCGCGTGGATCGTCGAACTGCTGCCCTCGGGCGCGCTCGCCGAAGGCCTGCGGTCGGTCCTGCTGGACGGTTCGTTCGGCTGGGGCCCGTTCGCGGTGCTCGTCGGCTGGGGCGTCGTCGCGGGCGCGCTGGCGAGCAGGACCACCAAGCTGACCTGAGGCGGCCGACACAGCGGGGTCCGGCCGGTGGAACGCTCTCAGGAAGGGCGTTCTAGCATCGGACGGTGCCGTTCCAGAGCCTTGTAGCGCGTCTGCCGTATCCCTCGTTCGCGGTCCAGCGAGCGGTCGCGATGGCGGCGGTGATCGCCCAGGCCGGAATCGGCGTCACCGGCTCGGTCGTCCGCGTCACGGGTTCGGGCCTCGGCTGCCCCACCTGGCCGCAGTGCGTCGAAGGCAGCATCGTGCCCGTCGCGCACCCCGAGTTCGACGCCCTCACCCAATGGATCGAATTCAGCAACCGGATGCTGACCGGGGTGGTCATCCTGGTCGCCGCGCTCTGCGTGATCACCGCGTGGCGCGTGCAGATCGAGCACCCCAGCCGCCGTCGTCTGGTGAAGCTGGCCTGGACGATGCCCGCCGGCGTGATGCTGCAGGCCGTCGTCGGCGGGATCACCGTGCTCGCGAAACTCGAATGGTGGACCGTCGCGCTCCACTTCCTGGCCTCCACTCCCCTGGTCTGGCTCGCGGTCCTGCTGCTGCGCGCGTTCAAGGAGGGTGACGAGCCCGCCCGCTGGCTGATCCCGGACGCGGGCCGCAAGACGCTGATCGCGCTCGCCGTGTCGATGTGGGCCGTCCTCGTGGCGGGAACCACCGTGACCGGGGCGGGCCCGCACGGCGGCGACCCCGGCACCCACCGGCTCCAGGCACCGATCGAGACGCTCACCCAGATCCACGGTGGGTTGCTGGTGGTCTACCTGATCGTGCTGGCCGTCTTCGGGCTCCAGCTGATGCGGGGCGAGACACCGAAGCAGTTGTGGAAGCGGTACACCATCGTGTGGGTCGTAGCGGTCCTCCAGGGGATCGTGGGCTCGGTGCAGTACGGCCTCGGTGTGCCGGAGGCGCTGGTCTCGTTCCACGTCCTCGGTTCCGCGCTGGTGATCATCTCGACGGCGGCACTGTGGTGCGGCTCACGTGATCGCGGTCCGGCGCCGGTTTCCCACGCCGCTGACCGGGAACTCGCCACTTCGAACTGACCCCCTGGCAAACCGGACGTAACCCCCGGGCGGCGTGCTCGCCAGACGCTGCCCTTACGCTGCGTTTCGGTGCCCCGCACGGGGGTTCACCACCGAGTCGAGGCACGAGGTGTCGTATGACCGCCAGCACCGAGCCGGACGCACCGGCCAGTCCGTCCAAACCCCTGATCTCCCACCGCCGGGGCTCCGGGGAGATGCTGATACTCAAGACCTTCCTGCTGGTCCCGTTCGTCGCGCTGCTCGCGGCCGTGCCGATCGTGTGGGGCTGGGGCATGACCTGGGTCGATCTGGCGCTGGCGGCCGTGTTCTACACCGTCGGGACGCTCGGGGTGACCGTCGGATACCACCGCTACTTCACCCACGGCGCCTTCAAGGCCGGGCGGCCGCTGCGCGTGGCGCTCGCCATCGCCGGCAGTTTCGCGGTGCAGGGTTCGGTCATCTTCTGGGTGGCCAGCCACCGTCGCCACCACGCCTTCGCCGACCGCGAAGGCGACCCGCACTCCCCCTGGCTGTTCGGGACGTCGCCCTCGGCGCTCCTGCGCGGCTTCTGGCACGCGCATATGGGCTGGATGTTCAGCCGCGAGGTGACCAACTACGACCGGTTCGCGCCGGACCTGGTGGCCGACAAGGACCTTCGCGTGGTGAACCGCTACTTCTGGCTGTGGATCACGCTGAGCCTCCTGCTGCCCGCGGTGCTCGGCGGGCTGATCAGCTGGTCGTGGTGGGGTGTGGTGACCGGGTTCTTCTGGGCCGGGCTGGTCCGGATCGCGTTCCTGCACCACGTCACCTGGTCGGTGAACTCGATCTGTCACCTGGTCGGCGAGCGCCCGTTCGCCAGCCGTGACAAGGCGGCGAACTTCTGGCCGCTGGCGATCCTGTCCATGGGCGAGTCGTGGCACAACTCCCACCACGCCGACCCGACCTGCGCGCGGCACGGAGTCCTGCGCGGACAGGTCGATGTGTCGGCACGGGTGATCTGGCTGTTCGAGAAGTTCGGGTGGGCACGCGACGTGCGGTGGCCGAAGCCGGAGCGCTTGGCCGCGAAGCTCGCGAAACCTGCCTGACCGCCCCACCTAGCGCGCCATGAAAGGTCCTTTCCTTGCGAAATTTGCCAGGAAAGGACCTTTCATAGCATCGCGTCAGGCGAGTTGCTGGCGCACGGCGGAGGCGAAGCGCCACGCCGCGGCGGCGTCGGTCTGCCGGAACCCGAGCGAAGGTTCGACGAGCTCCAGTTCCAGCAGCAGCGGCCTGCCGTCCGGCCCGGCGACGAGGTCGACACGGGCGTAGAGCAGTTCCGCGCGCAGGATGCCGAGCAGCGCCGCCGTCGCGTCGAGAGCGTCTTCGGCCAGCGCACGAAAGCTCGCAGCCGGCTGCACGGGCGCGAGCTTCTCCGTCACGTACAGCCCGGACTCGTCGAGTTCCCGGCCCAGCATCGCGGCCTTCGAGAACGCGTGCGAGTACACGCCGCCGAAGTACACCAGCGCGATCTCGCCCGCACTGTCCACACTGGACTGATATGGCTGGAGCAGCACGGTGTTGCCGTCGGCCTGCAGCCCGGAGAGATGCGCGGCGGCCGCGTCGCCCGCGGTGAACCGGCCCGCTCCTCGCGAGCCGGCGCCGATGGCGGGCTTCAGCACGAACTCGCCCTTGGGCCAGCGCGGGGCCTGCTCGTCCGGCGCGATCAAGGTCGTCGGCACGACCGCGACCCCGGCGTCGCCGAGTTCGGCCAGGTAGGACTTGTCGGTGTTCCACCGCGCGACCTCGGCCGAATTGGCCAACGTCGGCACGGTCTCGGCCCAGGAGAGGAACTCGTCGCGGCGCTCGGCGTAGTCCCAGGTGGCGCGCAGCACGACGATGTCCGCCGCGGAGAAGTCGACGGTCGTGTCGTCCCAGGCGGCCCAGCGGGTCTTGAAGCCCAGGTCGGCCAGCGCCTCGGGAACCGCGTGCTCGTCGCCGTCACCTTCCGGCAGCGCGGCGCAGGCGACGAAGATCGCGGAGCCGCTCACTTCCCCGCCATCCGGCGGCGGTGCTCGGCGCCGATCTTGGTGGCCTTCACGGTCTCGCTGTCCCACTCGGCGGGCTCGAGGTCTTCGACGGCCTCGACCAGCGCGTCGCCCGCCGCCACGGAGGCGACGACGACGTCGCCGAGCGCGCCGTCGGCACCCACGAGCACGACGCGCGCGCCGATCCGGCCGATGTTCTCCACCACCGCGCGCGACGGCTTCCCGTGCCGCTTCACGAAGTCGCGGGCGGCCGCGACCTGGCGCGACGTGGGGGCGGCGGTCTCGGTCTTCTCTTCGGTCTCAGCCACGCGCCGAGCTTAACCGCGAAAGGCCCGGGACGCGGAATAACCGTGGCGTCGGCCATAGTTGTCCCGTCGGAACGACCTTGAACGAGGAGGATGTATGCCCGCGGCAGTGCAGATCCGGCGAACCGGTGGTCCCGAAGTCCTTGAGCTGTCGGAAGTCGAGGTCGGCGAACCCGGTTCCGGCGAACTGCTCGTGGACGTCGCGGCGGCGGGCGTCAACTACATCGACACCTATCACCGCGAGGGCATCTACCCGGTCGAAACGCCGTTCATCCTGGGCTTGGAGGGGGCAGGCACGGTTGCGGCGGTCGGCGCGGACGTGACCGGTTTCGCCGTCGGCGACCGGGTCGCCTGGCAGGGTTCGCTGGGCAGCTACGCCCAGCGCCGTCTGGTTCCCGCCACGATCGCGGTGAAGATCCCGGACGGCGTGTCCGAGGAGACCGCCGCCGCCACGATGCTCCAGGGGATCACCGCGCACGCCCTGATCGCCTCGACCTACGAGGTCAAGGCCGGTGACGACGTGCTGATCCACGCCGCGGCGGGCGGTATGGGCCTGCTGCTGGTCCAGCTGGCCAAGGCCCGCGGCGCCAGGGTCATCGGCACCGTCTCCACCGACGAGAAGGCCGAACTCGCCAAGCAGGCTGGCGCGGACGACGTCATCCGCTACGACCAGGTCGACTTCGCCAAGGCCACCCGCGACCTCACCGGGGGCAAGGGTGTCGAGGTCGTCTACGACGGGGTCGGCAAGTCCACTGTGGACGGCAGCCTGGCGAGCCTGAAGATCCGCGGCCTGCTCGCCCTCTACGGCGCGGCCAGCGGCCCGGTCCCGCCGATCGACCCGCAGCTGCTCAACCGCAGCGGCTCGGTGTACCTCACCCGCCCGACCTCCGCGCACTACGTGCTCACCCGCGAGGAACTGGAGTGGCGCGTGAACGAACTGTTCACCGCCGTTCAGGACGGCTCGCTGAACATCCGGATCGGCGGCCGCTACCCGCTGGCCGACGCGCGCCAGGCGCACGAAGACCTCCAGGGGCGCCGCACCACCGGCAAGCTCCTGCTGATCCCGTGACGACTCTCTGGCCGGAGGAGGTCCGGCTCGAAGGCGAGGGACTCCTCTTGCGGGAGTGGACCGAAGACGACATCGCGTTCATGCCGGGACTGTTCGACAATCCCGCTGTCGCGCGGTTCACGCCGCTGCCTTCCCCGTTCGACGAGGTGGCGGCGAAGGCGCACTACGCGAAGTCCGTCGCCCGTCGCGCGGAAGGCAACGGGCTGCGGCTGGCCATCACGGCCGACGGTGACGAGCCGCTCGGCGAGGTCGTGCTGTTCCTGAAGGAGGATGCGGCCGAACTCGGGTACGCCGTCGGTCCCGCCCACCGCGGGCGGGACCTGGCTGCGCGGGCGTTGCGGGTCCTCACCGCCCACGCGCTGGACCTCGGGCTCGGACCGCTCCAGCTGAAGATCGACACCGACAACGTGGCCAGCCAGGCCGTCGCGCGCCGGGTCGGCTACGCCCTGACCGACGCGCCGCCCGAGCCCAAGGTCGAGAAGGGGCTGGAGATCACGCTCCACACCTGGGAGCACGTCGGCTGACTTCAAGTCCGTGAAGGCCTGGTGGATTCACGTGGTGGTTGCAACACGCATTGTTTGTTGGCCTGAGAGTAGTGCTTCGAGGGCTTCGGCTGGGGTGTGCC
>NZ_JBHVKW010000147.1:11087-15161 GCF_042797905.1 Amycolatopsis sp. NPDC057786 | reverse complement strand
AGCCACTTTCGCAACCTTGAAGGTTGCGAAAGTGGCTTTCGCGTCATGCCGCGCCGGGATCCCCAGCGACGAGGTCAGTTCAGGCTCGAGCAAGGCCTCGCATCAGGGTCCTGCGCTCCCTTGGGCACCCACCGGACGTTGGCGAACGAAGCGGAGAACTTGCCGTCGGTGTACACCAGGAACGGCGTGTTGACGTTCTCCAGATCCAGCCCATTGGCGAAGCACGACACCGGGATCTTCACGGTCGACTTCGGCGCTCCCGCCAGATCGGTGAACAGCTTGGTCGCGTTCACCTCGGAGAAGCACGGGTAGACGCAGTGCATACTGATCACCGTCCGGTTGGCGGGCGCCTCGTGCACCACGGTGTCGAACTCCAGCGCCGCGTCGGCGTTGAGATAGCCCCGCAAATCGTTGGTACCGACCGGGTTCTGGAAGTAGAGCTGCGCCGGCCCGGTGCCGGTCCAGGTCGACTTGAGGCTGTCCTGCTGCACGTTCACGTCCGACTGCACGACGTTGATCTCAGCGTGTGAAGCGGCGCCGTCGGGACCGATCTCGGTACCGCCCCAGTTCTCCGCCGATCCGATGAAACCCTTGTACGGCGCGACATCGGTGCGGTTGAAGATCTCGAGATCCTCGGTCGCCGTGCCGCCGCCACCGGTCGAGCCGCACGACACGGGCCCGGCCGTCTCGTCAAGCTGACCGATGGTGACGCGCTGCCCGGTCTTGAGGCCGTAGCCGAGTTCGAACAGCGGGTCGTAGTCCGCCGAACCCGCGTTCAGCGGCGTCTGGCACGCGCTCTTCGGCCACGAATACGGCAGCTTGCCCTTGAACCCGCCCTTGAGCAGGACGTCGGCGACGCCGCCGCCTTCGGTGCCGGGCAGCCAGGCCGCGACGAACGCGTCGGAACGGTTGATCTCCTTGTTCATGTACAGCGGGCGGCCGCCGACGTAGACGGTGACGACCGGAGCGCCCTTCCCACGGACCTTGTCCAGAACGGCCAGATCTTCGGGGTAGAGCTTCGAGGCCTCCAGCGTCTTGCGGGTCAGGTCGCCGACGCCTTCCGCGTACGGGGTCTCGCCGATGACGGCGATAACGGCGTCGTAGCCCTTCGGGTCCGTGTCGCCCTTCTCGTCGAAGGTGACGTTGACGTCGCCGAGCTGCTGCTTGAGCCCGGCGAGGATCGACGTGGCGTTCGGGAAGTCGGCGTTGGTGTTGCCGGTCCCCTGCCAGCTCAGCGTCCAGCCGCCGGTCTGGTTCTGGATGCTGTCCGCGCTCTTGCCGACCACGAGGACCTTCGACTTCGGCTTGAGCGGCAGCACGTTGCCGTTGTTCTTCAGCAACGTCTGCGACGACCGGACGGCGTCGCGCGCCAGCCAGGTCTCCTTCAGTGCCTCGTCGGAGTTGGCGTAGGACCGGTCCGACGGCTTCTGCGACTCGTACAGCCCCGAGCGCAGCTTGACGCGCAGGATCCTGGTCACCGCGTCGTCGATGCGCGAAAGCGGGATCTGGCCACTGGTGACCTGGGCGACGGTGTTGGCGATGAACGCCTTCCAGTCGTTGGGCACCATCACGATGTCGATGCCGGCGTTGATCGCCTGCGGGCAGGAAGCGTTGGTGCAGCCGGGAACCTGGCCGATGCCGTTCCAGTCGGACACGACGAGGCCGTCGAAGCCCATCTTGCCCTTGAGGATCTGGTTCAGCGCCTTGTCGCTGCCGTGCAGCTTGCCCTCGTCGATACCGAGTTCGGCGTTCGTCCAGCTGTTGAACGACACCATCACGGTCTGGGAGCCCGCCGCGAGCGCGCCGTAGTAGCCCTGGCCGTGGACGTTGACCATCTCGGCTTCGGACGACGGGTTGACGCCCTGGTCCTGCCCCTTGAGAGTGCCGCCGTCCCCGATGAAGTGCTTGGCGGTGCCGATCACGCCGTTGTAGCCGATGCGTTTGGTCGAGCCGTCCTGGAGACCGTTGATCGCCTCGTAGCCGTAGGCCCTGGTGATCCGCGGGTCCTCGGAGAACCCTTCGTAGGTGCGGCCCCAGCGGTCGTCCTTCACGACGGCCAGCGTCGGCGCGAAGGCCCAGTCCTGGCCGGTGGCGCGGATCTGCCGGGCCGTCGCCGCGGAGATGTCCCGCACCAGGCACGGGTCCTGCGCCGCGCCGAGCCCGATGTTGTGCGGGAAGACGGTGGCGCCGTACACGTTGTTGTTGCCGTGCACGGCGTCGATGCCCCAGATCACCGGGATCTTCGTCCGGCTGCCCTTCGCGGCTTCCCAGTAGGCGTCCGCGAGCTTGAGCCAGTCCTGCTGGGAGGCGTGCTTGTCCTTGTTGGGCCACGAACCGCCGCCGTTGAGGACCGAGCCGATCGAGTACCGCCGGACCTCGTCGGGGGTGATCGCCGCGATCTCGGGCTGCGTCATCTGCCCGACCTTCTCCTCCAAGGTCATCCCTTCGAGGATCCGGGCGATCCGCTGCTCGTCACCGCCCTTGCCCTTGAACCGGCTCTCGACCTTCGGCCAGTCGGCGAGCGTCGGCAGGCTCTTCTCGATCCGGGCGCAACCGTCCCGGTCGAACGCGGGCTTCCCGATCACGGGTTGTTCGGCCGCGACGGCGGCGGGTGTGGCCACCACGGCCCCGCCGAGCAGCGCGAGACTCATCAAGGCGATCAGCGGACTTCGGCGCGCACGGGCACGTCTTGCCATGGTCTGGTCCATTCTGCGGGAGGCGGGGACCGGCCGATCCTCACCGGCCCCGGCGGCCGCGTCAAGAGTTTCGGGCCGGTACGGCGAGTGTTAATTTTTGCCATGAACTAAGACGCGGAGAGTCACCCGGCCACGCGCCGCCGGTTCCGCCGCTTGGCGGTATACGGCAGCGCGAACAGGTAAAGACCGCTGAACATCAGCAAGAAGAGCGGCGGCAGTGGCGTGTAGAGCACCCACTGCGCGGGGTCGCCCTTGGCCACGACCACGAAGCACACGACGACGGTGGCGACGAAGACGAGCGACGTCCACCGATGGAACGTCCGGATCCGCTTGCTCACGGGAACCTCCTGGAGTCGTTTTGCCTGTGGCGATGACGCTAGGGATCCCGTGGACCTCGACGCTTCTCGATTCCTGACCGGTCCGCTTGACCTCCAGATTACTTGAGCTTTTAACGTCACGGGAAACGAAGGGAATCACTCATGACCGTCTTGGTAACCGGCGCCACCGGGAACACCGGCCGCCACGTCGTCGCCGAACTCGTCCGCCGAGGAGAACACGTCCGGGCACTGACCAGGAACCCGTCGGCGGCAAAGCTTCCGGCGGGCGTCGAACTGGTGGAGGGCACACACACCGCGCCCGAAACCCTCACCGACGCCTTCGAGGGCGTCACCCGCCTGCACATCACCGTGACGGCGGGCCTCGCCGACGTCGGCGCCGATCTGGTGAAACGCGCCGTGGACGCGGGAGTTCGGCGGATGACCGTCGTCTGGGGCGGCTACGTCGGCCCGACGGAACAGGCGATGGCCGAGTCCGGGGTGGAGTGGACGCGGCTCGAGCCGCAGGAGTTCATGTCCAACGCCCTGACCTGGGTCGACTCCGTCCGCGCCGACGGCGTGGTCCGTGAGCCGTTCGACCTCCCGAGCGCGGTCGTGCACGAGGGCGACATCGGCGCCGTTGCCGCCACCGCGCTCGTGGAGGACGGGCATTCGGGCAAGGTCTACAACCTCACCGGCCCGGAAGCGCTGACCACGAGCGAACGGATCGCGATCCTCGGCTCCGGTGTCGGCCGCGACATCGCGCTGGAGCGGATCACGCGGCAGCAGGCGATCGACCGGCTGCTGGCCGACGGCGTCTCGGTCGCGGACGCCGAGTACGTCGTCGGCTGGCACAGCGATCCGCCAGTTGAGGCGCGCACCGTGGTCGACACGATCGAGAAGGTGACCGGGCGCCCTGCCCGCACCTTCGCGCAGTGGGTCGCCGAGCACGCCGACCGGTTCAAGCCGTGAGCGGTCCGACCGGCGTGACGCGCGCCGTGCGGTAAACCCCCGACCGCCTGCCTGGTCACCGTGGTGGGGGGTGGGGGGGGGGGGGGGCGCCC
>NZ_JBHVKW010000147.1:0-11046 GCF_042797905.1 Amycolatopsis sp. NPDC057786 | reverse complement strand
GTTCGGGTTCCAAGCCGAAACGGCACTCACGACCACCGGACCGGCAAGCTTCGACTACCCCTCGACGGCCTTGAACCACGCGCCGATCCCGGCGAGCGCGCCCGGACCGTAGTCGCCCCTGACGTCGTCGGCCAGATCCGCGATGGTGACGGCCCGCAAGGCCGCCCGCCACTGGACTTCGGCGTTCGCCATCGCGCGGCTGATGGCGCACGGCGTCGTGCACGCCTCGGGCGGCGTCGCCATCGGACCGCGCTGCCGGATCTCAGTGCAGATGAAGGCCGGGCCGGGCCCGTCGATCGCCTCGACGACGTCGAGCACCGTGATCTCCGAAGGCGGCCGGGTGAGGACGTAGCCACCGGCCTTCCCCTGCACCGACCGGATGAGGTCGGCCCGGGAAAGCGCCTGAAGCTGCTTCGCGAGATAACTCGGCGAGACGTCGTGCAGCTGCGCCAGGCGCGCGGCGGGCGCGGGTTCGTCGACCGAGGTCAGCACGACACAGCAATGCAGAGCCCACTCGACCCCACCGGACATCTTCACCCGGACGACTCTAACTCGCCCCTTGACTCGGACACAATGTATCCGAGTATTATCTCGGACATCAGGTGTCCGAGATAACGGACGCCGCCGACGAAGGGCACTGGGTCATGAAATTCGCGATCATCGGCGGGACCGGGCTGATCGGTTCGCAGGTCGTGCGCAACCTGAACGAGGCGGGCCACGAAGCGGTACCGCATTCGCCGTCCACCGGCGTCGACCTGCTCACCGGCCAGGGGCTGGACAGCGCGCTCGACGGCGCGGACGTGGTCGTCAACCTCACGAACTCGCCGACCTTCGACGACGCCTCCCCCGTGTTCTTCCGGACGTCGATGGACAACCTCGTCGAAGCAGCGAAGAAGGCGGGCACCGGGCACTTCGTGATCCTGTCGATCGTCGGCGTCGACCAGGTGCCCGATCTCGACTACTACCGGGCGAAGACCCTGCAGGAGGACATCCTCAAGGAGAGCGGCCTCCCCTACTCGATCGTCCGCGCCACCCAGTTCATGGAATTCGTCGACGCGGTCCTGTCCTGGACCTCCGACGAGACCGCGGTCCGCCTGCCCACCACCCCGATCCAGCCGATCGCCGCGGCGGACGTCGCCGCCGCCGTTTCCGAGGTGTCGGCCGGGAAGCCGCTGAACGGCACCCTCGACGTGGGCGGCCCGGACGTCTACCCGCTCGACGAGCTGGGCCGGATCACGTTGTCCGCCAAGGGAGACACGCGTCCGGTGACCGTCGACGAGACCGCGGGCATGTTCGCCGCCGTCAAGGGTGACGTCCTCACCACGAAGGACGGCGCCCGCATCGCCGGAACCCGCTACCTCGACTGGCTCAAGTAGGCGGGGGCTGAAGGGAGCCATGCCCGCATGCGACGCGACGAAAGGGCCCTTCACCGCGTCGCATGCGGTGAAGGGCCCTTTCAGCCCACGTCAGCTCGGCAGCAGCGCCGGAGCCGCGAGACGGCTGGCGTTGGCCGCTTCGTCGTCCGGCTGGGCCTGGGCGGAGCGCTCCGCCTCGACCCGCGCGAGGTAATTGGCGACCTCGCGCTCCTTCTTGTGCGAGTCCCAGCCCAGCAGCGGCGCCATCAGTTCCGCCACCACCGGCGCCGCCGTCACACCGCGGTCCCGCTCCTCGATGGAGATCCGGGTGCGCCGCGTCAGGACGTCCTCCAGGTGCAGCGCGCCTTCGTGCGAGACCGCGTAGACGACCTCCGCCTTCAGGTACTCCGCCGTCCCCGGGATCGCTTCGCCCAGTTCGGGACGTTCCGAGATCGACTCCAGGATGTCCTCCACGGCGGTGCCGTAGCGCTGGAGCAGGTGCTCGATACGGGCGATGGGCAGCCCCGTGCGCTGCACCAGCGAGTGCCGCGCGCCCCACATCTCGTGGTAACCCGTCGCGCCGACGATCGGCAGCCGCTCGGTCCACGACGACGGCGCGGGACGGCCGAGGTCCTCCACCGCGACGTCGACGGCGTCGGCGGCCATCACGCGGTACGTCGTGTACTTGCCGCCGGCCACGATCACCAGACCCGGCACCGGATGCGCCACGGCGTGCTCCCGCGACAGCTTCGTCGTCGAAGTCGCCTTCGCGGCCAGCAGCGGCCGAAGCCCCGCGTACACGCCTTCGATGTCATCGGCGGTGATCGGCGTGCGCAGGACCGCGTTGAGGTGATCGAGCACGTAGTCGACGTCCGCCTGGCTGGCCGCCGGATGTTCGCGGTCGAGATCCCATTCGGTGTCGGTGGTGCCGACGATCCAGTGCCGTCCCCACGGGATGACGAACAGGACGCTCTTCTCGGTGCGCAGGATCAGCCCGGTGTCGAGGTCGATCTTCTCGCGCGGCACCACGAGGTGGATGCCCTTCGACGCGCGCACGGTGAACGGCGCGGGGATGCCCGCCGCTTCGGCCATGTCGTCGCTCCAGACGCCGGTCGCCGCGACGACCGTCTTCGCCCGGACCTCGATCTCCGCACCGCTCTCGCGGTCGACGACCTTGGCACCGACGACGCGTTCGCCATCTCGGATCAGAGACGTCACGCGGGCGCGGGTGAGGACGGAAGCCCCCTGCTCGGCCGCCGTCCGCGCGATCATCATCGTGTGGCGCGCGTCGTCGACCTGCGCGTCGTAGTACTGGATGGCGCCGATCAGGGCGTCGTCCGCGAGGCCGGGAGCGACCTTGCCCGCGCCGCGCTTGGACAGATGCCGGTGCCGCGGCAAGGCGCGCGCTCCGCCGAGGGTGTCGTAGAGCGTGACCCCCGCGCCGATGTAGCCGCGTTCCCAGACGCGGTGCTTCAGCGGCACGAGAAACTTCACCGGCCGGACCAGATGCGGCGCCAGCGTCTGCAGCAGCAGGCTCCGTTCCTTCAGCGCCTCGCGGACCAGCTTGAAGTCCAGGTTCTCCAGGTAACGCAGCCCGCCGTGGATCAGTTTGGACGATCGGCTGGACGTGCCCGCGGCGAAGTCACGGGCCTCGACGAGCGCGACGGAGAGCCCGCGCGACGCCGCGTCGAGCGCGACGCCGGCACCGGTCACTCCCCCACCGACGACGAGGACGTCGATCTCCTCGCGAGCGAGCTTGCGCAGCGTCTCGGCACGGTAGACCGGGGAAAGCGGTACGGGTGTCACTCTGTTCCTCCTGTTCATCGGGCTCACTCGACCTCGACCCAGTCGAGCGTGCGGCCGACGGCCTTCTGCCAGCCCGCGTAGCCCTCGGCGCGCTGTTCGTCCGTCCACGACGGCTCCCAGCGCTTGTCCTCGTTCCAGTTCTGTTCCAGCTCGTCGGTGTTCTTCCAGAACCCGACGGCGAGGCCTGCCGCGTAGGCGGCGCCGAGCGCGGTGGTCTCCGCCACGACCGGCTTGGACACCGGCACGCCGAGGATGTCCGCCTGGAGCTGCATGCACAGTTCGTTCGCGGTCACGCCACCGTCCACACGCAACACGTCGAGCGTGACGCCCGAGTCGTTCTGCATGGCCTCGACGACGTCGCGCGTCTGGTAGCAGATCGCTTCGAGGGTCGCCCGCGCCAGATGCGCGTTCGTGGTGGCGCGGGTGAGGCCGACGATCGCGCCGCGCGCGTCGGATCGCCAGTACGGCGCGAAAAGCCCGGAGAACGCGGGGACGAAGTAGACGCCACCGTTGTCCTCGACCTGCCGCGCGAGGCTCTCGCTCTGGGACGCGCCGCTGATGATCCCGAGCTGGTCGCGCAGCCACTGCACGGCGGAACCCGTGACGGCGATCGACCCTTCGAGCGCGTATACGGGCTTCTCGTCACCGAACTGGTAGGCCAGCGTCGTGAGCAGGCCGTGCTTCGACCGCACGACCTCGTGCCCGGTGTTGAGCAGCAGGAAGTTGCCGGTGCCGTAGGTGTTCTTGGCCTCGCCGGGACGGAAGCACACCTGGCCGACGGTGGCCGCCTGCTGATCGCCGAGCACGCCGGTGATGGCGACCTCGCCGCCGAGCGGGCCGTCCGCGCGGGTGACGCCGAAGCGGCCGTTGTTCGACGACGGCGCGATCGACGGCAGCATCTGCTTGGGGACGCCGAAGAACGACAGCAGTTCGTCGTCCCACTCCAGCGTTTCCAGGTCCATGAGCATGGTGCGCGACGCGTTGGTCGGGTCCGTCACGTGGACGCCGCCGTCGGGCCCGCCGGTGAGGTTCCAGATGAGCCAGGTGTCGGTGGTGCCGAACAGCGCGTCGCCCTTTTCGGCGTCTTCGCGGACGCCCTCGACGTTCTCCAGGATCCACTGGAGCTTGCCGCCGGAGAAGTAGGTGGCGGGCGGCAGACCGGCCTTCCGCCGGATGACGTCACCCTTGCCCTCGCGTTCGAGCGCTGACGCGATCCGGTCGGTGCGGGTGTCCTGCCACACGATGGCGTTGCAGTACGGGCGCCCGGTCCGGCGGTTCCACACCACGGTGGTCTCACGCTGGTTGGTGATGCCGAGCGACGCGAGGTCGGCGGCGGTCAGCTTCGCCTTGTTGAGCGCCGTGGCGATGACCGAACGGGTCCGCTCCCAGATCTCGGTGGCGTCGTGCTCGACCCAGCCGGGCTTCGGCAGGATCTGCTCGTGCTCGAGCTGGTGGCGGGCGATCTCGTTCCCGCCGTGGTCGAAGATCATGAAGCGCGTGCTGGTGGTGCCCTGGTCGACGGCGCCGATGTAGTCAGGCATGATTTCCCTCTCTTCCGGGGGT
This sequence comes from Amycolatopsis sp. NPDC057786, assembly GCF_042797905.1. Classification (NCBI taxonomy): domain Bacteria; kingdom Bacillati; phylum Actinomycetota; class Actinomycetes; order Pseudonocardiales; family Pseudonocardiaceae; genus Amycolatopsis; species Amycolatopsis sp. NPDC057786. Next base: position 6,322 of record NZ_JBHVKW010000147.1, on the reverse strand, counting down.
CCGGGGGGCGGAGCCCTCCGGACGGGTTCGGGGTTGCACCCCGAAGGACGGAGTCTCCTTAGGAAACGCGCTCGATGTCCTTGGCGGGCAAGGCTTCCGGTGCCGGTTCGGCGGGCAGGTAACGCTCGATGAAGAACTTGTAGATCGCCCCGCCGATCACCGCGCCGATGACCGGCGCCACGATCGGGATCCACCAGTACGGATAGCCGTATTGGTCGGTGAACGCGGTGTCGTAACCGGTGAGCCAGGACATCAGCCGCGGGCCGAAGTCGCGGGCCGGGTTGATCGCGTAGCCGGCGTTGGTTCCCCAGGCCATGCCGATCGCGACCACCAGGAAGCCGACGACGACCGGGGCGAGGTTCGCGGCGGGCGCGGTGTTGCGGAGGTCGGTGATGGCGAAGATCACCAAGGCGAGGATGGCCGTTCCGATGATCTGGTCGCGGAACGCGCCCCAGTCACCCACCGGCAGGGTTCCGTTACCCGGAAGGGTGGAGAACACACCCTGGGTCTTGATCGTCAGACCGGGGTCGGCGGCGTTGAGCACCTCGGTGTAGTTCCAGCGCACCAGCAGCGCGCCGAGGAACGCGCCCGCGGTCTGCGCCAAGGCGTACGGGGCGACCTTGCGCCACGAGAAGCCCTTGAACACCGCGAGCGCCACGGTGACGGCGGGATTCAAATGCGCGCCACTGATCCGTGAAGCCACGTAGATACCGAGCGTGACACCGATGCCCCAGGCCCACGCGATGCTGTCGTGATCCCCGATGCCGGCGGCGACGACTTGAGCCACCACCCCGCAGCCGAACAGGATGAGGATCATCGTCCCGACGAACTCCGCCGCCAGTTCGCCCGCCAGTCCGCGAGCCTTGAGGTTTCGCACCATTGCTTCCTCCACAAAGGACACCGTTGCCCTGTTGAGGCCGAAGTTAAGTTCGCGGAAACGCGGGGTCAACGGACGCCGGTCGGCATTGTCGAACGCCCGGAGACGATGTTCGACATTGTCGAATCAGGGCCGGTCGGGCTACGGTTGAGCCGTGCCCGGTCCGATCCAGTCCATCGAGCGCGCCGCCGCGATCCTGCGGTTGCTGGCGCGTGGTTCGGGGCGTCTCGGCGTCGGCGAGATCGCCGATTCCCTCGAACTCGCCAAGGGAACGGCGCACGGGATCCTGCGCACCCTGCAAGGGGTCGGCTTTGTCGAACAAGACCGTGACACCGGGAAATACCAACTCGGCGCGGCGCTGCTGCACCTCGGCACCAGCTACCTCGACGTCAACGAACTCCGGTCACGCGCGATCAACTGGGCCGACGCGCTGGCCGCGCGCAGCGGTGAAGCCGTCCGGATCGGTGCGCCACTGGAAGGCCGGGTCCTGGTGGTGCACCACGTTTTCCGCCCCGACGACAGCTTGCAGACCCTCGACGTCGGGACGCTTCTGCCGTTGCACGCGACCGCGCTCGGGAAAGTCCTTCTGGCCTACGACACCGGTCTCGTGGCATCGTTGCGCACCGGCGAGCCGGAGGCCTACACCCGCCGGACCCTGATCACCCAGACCGCGATCAAACGCGCCTGTGGCAAGGTGCGCGAGGCGGGCTGGGCGAGCGAGAACGGCGAGATGATCACCGGTGAGGCCGGGATCGCGGCGCCGATCCGCGGCCACGGCGGCATCGTGGTCGGCGCGATCGGGGTGTCCGGCGCGACGGAACGGATCTGTGAAGCCGACGGCAGCCCGATCCCGCGGCTGCTCGGCCACGTGCGCGACGCGGCACGAGCGGTCTCCCGCGATCTCGGCGCGTCCCGATGGTGATGGAGGTGCTCGCGTGGTCCAGCGCTACGTGATGTCGATCGACCAGGGCACCACCTCGACGCGGTGCATCCTGTTCGACGCGCGCGGCAGGCTGGTGTCGGTCGCGCAGCGCGAGCACCAGCAGCACTTCCCCCGTCCGGGCTGGGTCGAGCACGACGCGACGGAGATCTGGCGCAACGTCGGCCGGATCGTCCCGCAGGCGCTGGCCGACGCCGGCGCCGAACCGGCACAGGTGGTCGGCCTCGGCATCGCGAACCAGCGCGAGACGACGGTGCTGTGGGACAGGCACACCGGTAACCCGGTCGGGCGCGCGATCGTCTGGCAGGACACCCGCACCGACGCGATGCTCGAACAACTCGCCCGCGAGCCGGGTGCGGACCGCGTCCGGCGGCTGTGCGGACTGCCGCTGGCCACGTACTTCTCCGCGCCGCGTATCCGGTGGATGCTCGAAAGGACTCCTGGCCTGCGGGAACGCGCCGAGCGCGGTGACGTGCTGTTCGGGACGGTCGAGAGCTGGCTGATCTGGAACCTGACCGGCGGGCCCGACGGCGGCGTGCACGTCACCGACGTCACCAACGCCTCGCGCACCATGCTGATGAACCTGCGGACCCTGTCGTGGGACGACGAACTGCTGGAGTTCTTCGACGTCCCGCGCGCGATGCTGCCGCGGATCCGGCCGTCGACCGAGGTGTACGGAACGACGTCACGGGTGGTGCCGGGGATCCGGATCGCGGCGGCGCTCGGCGACCAGCAGGCGGCGTTGTTCGGCCAGACCTGCTTCGCGCCCGGCGAGGCGAAGTGCACGTACGGCACGGGCAGCTTCCTGCTGCTCAACACCGGTCCGACGCCCGTGCTCTCGACCCACGGCATGCTGACCACCGTCGGGTTCAAGATCGGCGACGAGCCCGCCGTGTACGCCCTCGAAGGGTCGATCGCCGTCACCGGGTCGCTGGTGCAGTGGTTCCGCGACGGGCTCGAACTGATCGGCAGCGCGCCCGAGATCGAGACACTGGCGCGGACGGTCGAGGACAACGGCGGCTGCTACATCGTGCCCGCGTTCTCCGGTCTGTTCGCGCCGCACTGGCACAGCGAGGCGCGCGGCGTGATCGCCGGGCTGACGTCGTACATCACCAAGGGACACCTCGCCCGCGCTGTGCTGGAGGCGACCGGCTGGCAGACGCGCGAGGTCGTCGACGCGATGAACGCCGATTCGGGGCTCGCGCTGTCGACGCTCAAGGTGGACGGCGGGATGACCGCCGACAACCTGCTGATGCAGTTCGTCGCCGACGTCCTCGACGTGCCGGTGGTGCGCCCGATGGTCGCCGAGACGGTGTCGCTGGGCGCGGCGTACGCGGCCGGGTTGTCGGTCGGGTACTGGCCGGATCTGGAGGGGCTGCGCCGGAACTGGCACCGTGCCGGGCAGTGGCTGCCGACGATGGACCCGGCCCGCCGCGACAGCGAATACTCGCACTGGCGCCAGGCCGTGGAACTGACGTTCGGCTGGATGCGCCCGGGCCCGACCGCCGCTCCCCCGGGCTCCGACCTGGTCGAGGTCGTCCTGGCCGACCACCGCCGGATCGAACAGCTGTTCCGGGACCTCCGCAACGACGAGGCCGACCGTCCGGCGCTGATCGCGGAACTCTCGGCGTCGCTGGTCGCCCATGCCACCGCGACCGAACGCATCATCCGTCCCGATGCGACGGAGAACGGGCTCGCGGCCGAGTTGCTGGCCGTACTGGAAGTCGCCGACCCCGAGAAAGCCTTGGTGGTACTGGAGAATTCGGTGGACGCGCATATCCGCGCGGAGGAACGCGGGTTGCTGAACGACCTCCGGCGCACACTGTCCACTTCGGACCGCACCGGCCTCGGCCGGGCGTTCGTGGCCGAACGGCAGCGGCAACTGGACCTCGACTGCGGCTCCGCCGCGCACGTCCGCGAGCAGGGTTCTCGTCTCCGTCTCTCGTGACGTGTTAGCCTGTCGCCGTGCGCCGCTGGACTCGACTCGTAATCAAGCGCGCCGGCTGAACCAGGTCGCCGGCGCGCAGTCCGGCGACCCCTCGATACGGGGCATCCCCCGGGACCTGGCCCTCCATGGCCTGTACGTTTCCCGCCCTTGGAGCCCACGATGTCCACTATTTCGTTCCAGATCCCCGCACCGCGTTCGTCCATGCTGGTCCGCCGCCGGATCGCGACCTACTTCGTCGGTGGCGTCGAGCAGATCCCCGGCCTGGTCGAGGCGCTCGGCTGCCTGGTCCACGATCTGTCCGTCGACATCCGCGACGGAGTCCGCGAAAGCACCATGACCTGCGCGGTCCTGATCGCCGCCGACGAGGTCGAGCCGCTGCTGGAGAGGCTGCGCGGGCTGGCCTCGGTCGTCTCCTCGGAACTGGTCTGACCATCCGCGGAGGCCCGAAAGTCGTAACTCGCGTGATCAGACACGTAACTCACGTGATTGAACGCGTAACTCGTGAGTTGCGCCTCCAATCACGCGAGTTGCGTCTCCAATCACGCGAGACCGGCGCCAAGCCCCGTATGCCCGAAGTCGCTGCACGGTGTCACCGCCGGCCTGGCTCCCCGTCTACGAAAGTGACCTCGGCCGCGTTCTCCACGATCGCCCTGAAAGCGCTTACAAGAAGCTCGGCGAAACAGGTCCCGTGAGCCGCCGACACACCGCCGGTCTGGGCTTTGAACGCGGCCAGCTGCTCGCCCGCCAGCGGCGCGGCCCGGTCCATGAACTGTCCGAGGAACCGCAGAGCCGCGGCGGGCGGGATCCCGGCTCCGGCGAGCTCGGCCACCGCGCGCGAGACCGACGGGCGCACGACGGCCGGCGTCCCCGCGTCGTCCCGCCCGAGCACGCCGTGCCGCTCCAGGCAGCGGACGAGGGCGGGCTGGTCACGGGCGATGTCGGCCATCGCCGAGTCCAGCCCGTCGGCGCGGTCCACTGTGGTCGTTCCGAGCATCGCGGCGATGGACACCAGGTTGAAGCCCTGCTTCTGCAGCATCGTGATCCGCCGGAGGCGCCGCAGGTGGGCCGGCCCGTAGTAGGCGGTCCTGCCGTGCCGCACCGGCGGGGCGAGCAGGCCCCTCGTCTGATGGGCCCGGATATTGCGCGCCGACATGCCGACGATCGTGGAAAGTTCTTCGATCGTGTATCCGGCCGGTCTCGACGAAAGGGGCTTCACGCCGACCAGCTTAACAATGGTCGGATGAGTGCACCATGAAGCCGCGGCAATGGCGCCGCCACTGTCAACCGGCTGAATCAGCGAGTTGCCATAAGTTGATCGGTTCGCGCTCCCGGGCACAAGGCGAACGCCTGGTTTACATGGTTTCGTGCCAAGTAATGCCGGTTTTGGGGCGTTCCGCGCCCATCGGCTGCTCCAGTCAGGCGATCTTGATGGGCCGCTGACTTCCCTGCCGTTTAAATGCACCTGAGACATCTGATGTCTCGACTCTGTCGACGCCTGCGGAGCGCCGCTGAACCCGACGGCCGGTCGTCAAAGTTTCAACTTGTTTCAGGAGGTTTCAATGTACTGGAAACGGATCGCGGTCGCGGCCGTTGCCGCGACCGGGCTGGCCACGGCGCTGGTGGTGTCCCATCAGGACACTCCCGCCGCCGCGGTCGAGCCCGCCGCGGCGGCGGTGCCCAAGTTCGACCACATCGTCCTCGTGATGTTCGAGAACAAGGACTACAAGGAGATCAGCGGCAGCTCGAAGGCGCCGTACTTCAACCAGCTCGCCGCACAGGGAGCCAAGTTCACCAAGGCCTACGGGACGACGCATCCGAGCCAGCCGAACTACATCGCCCAGTTCGCGGGCTCGACGCACGGTGTCGACAGCAACAAATGCCAGGATCTCGGGAACAAGGAGAACCTCGCTTCCCAGCTGGCGGGAATCGGCAAGAAGTTCGTCGGCTATGCGGAGAGCATGCCTTCCGACGGCTACACCGGCTGCACGAAAGGAAAATACGCACGCAAGCACAACAGCTGGGTCAGCTTCAGCAATGTTCCTTCGTCGGCGAACAAACGGTTCTCGTCGTTCCCTGCCGATTTCACCAAGCTGCCGCACGTCGCGTTCGTGACCCCGGACCTGTGCAGCGACATGCACGACTGCCCGGTCGACACCGGTGACAAATGGCTGAAGAAGAACCTCGACGCCTACGCCCAGTGGGCCAAGACGCACAACAGCCTGCTGATCGTCAATTTCGACGAGGACAGCGGGACGTCGGTGAACCAGATCTTCACCACGTTCGTCGGTGCCAACGTGAAGCCGGGCAGCTACGGCGAATCGATCAACCACTACTCGATCCTCCGCACGATCGAGGCGGCGTTCGGCCTGCCGGGCATCGGCAACGCGGCGAACAAGCCGCCGATCACGAACGTCTGGTGGTGACCGGGTGAACCCCGCGGGTGTGTCCACTGTGGACGCGCCCGCGGGTGGCCTTGTCGGGCGCGGAAAGCTCCCCGCCCCGAGACCCGGCGACGGTGTCGCGAAAGCCACTTTCGGGACGTCTGATGTCCCGAAAG
>NZ_JBHVKW010000146.1:0-16095 GCF_042797905.1 Amycolatopsis sp. NPDC057786 | reverse complement strand
GCCCCAGCGCCTCACTGTTGGCAGCCTGCCGGGATGATCGTTCATCGCCCACCTGCCCCATTCTGTCCGGATATAGACGTCACGGCCAGATGCGGCGCGGTCGGGAGTCGGGGCCGTGGTAGTTAACCGCCACGCTCCCAAGCTCGTGTCCACCGGCGTATCAGGGGTTCAGGCGAGGGCGAGGAACAACTTCTCGAGTTCGGCCTCGGTCAGGGGTTCCTGGTTGTTGTCATCGTTGCCGGTGAGGCATTGGCGCATGCCGGTGGCTACGATCTTGAATCCGGCACGGTCGAGGGCGCGTGAGACGGCGGCGAGCTGAGTGACGACGTCTTTGCAGCCTCGGCCAGCTTCGATCATGGTAATTACACCCGCGAGTTGCCCTTGCGCACGGCGGAGCCGATTGAGTACCTGCGTGATGGTTTCTTCGTCCCCAGTCATACGAACCCTCCTAAAGTAATCCCGACCTGGCACCAGTATACCCCGTGAGGTATCGCCAGTGGGGGGAGTTCGCTTCGCTTCCTGACGGCGCCGGTGGAGTCTCGGGCTGAGGCGACAGGCGGCGGCTGCCTGGTGGACGAAATTCGGCGATTCGTACTGTCGATCGTGTGCGTGGACCAGTGTGGCCGAGGCTGGCCCGCAACGAGACCTGTGAGACGTGCGTACCGCACCACCGGGCCAACTCGTACGAAAATCCAGCAACCTGCACTTGTTGGTCAACAGTTTCGGCTATGGGCAGCAGGCCGAACTCGTGATCGACAGGTTGGGCGTCGATCATTCGATGACGCGCCCGAAAGCGTGCACAGTCCGAGGTGAAGAAGGCTGGTGGGCGTAGGGCCCGCGTGAGAGCGGTGCCTTGACTTGTCGCGCTCTGCCTAGCGGCTGTAGGTGTCCTCGCGGGGCGGTGGTCCGACGTCGGAGTGGCGGCCGGGCAGGATCGCGGCGTGTCGTTGCCCGGGGCCCGGCCGGTGCGACTCGACCTGCTGCATCCTTGGGCGCCAGCGGCCGCGGCGGTCTCTGCCGGTGTGCGCTGTTGGGTGTGGCGGTGATGGCCGCGCTCGATGAGATCGTCTTTCACCAGATCCTGGCCTGGCACCACTTCTACGACCGCTCCACGCGTGCCGTCGGGTTGCTCTCGGACGGTCTGTTGCATACCGCCGAACTGCTTGGGCTGGTCGCCGGCTTCGTGTTGTATGCGGATTTGCGGCGCCACCACACTCTGGCCCCGCCGCAGGCCTGGGCCGGGCTGTTCCTCGGGTTAGGCGCGTTCCAGCTCTTCGACGGCATCGTCGACCACAAGCTGCTGCGCATCCATCAGGTCCGCTACGGCGTCGACATCCTGCCCTACGACCTCGCCTGGAACGGCGCCGGACTCGTCCTGCTGACCGTCGGCGCGGCCCTGGCCGTTCGCGCAGACGCACAGCGTCCGCGGTGCTGTTCCCGCTGTCCGGCGGGCCGTTCACCGCCCACATGGCCCAGCACCTCGTCGTCGCCATGATCGCCCCGTTGCTGCTGGTCCTCGCCCGTCCCCTCACTCTGGCCCAGCGCGCCCTGCCTCCTCAGAGTGCGCGGCGAGTGTTGCTGGCCCTGGCGCACTCCCGGCCCGTCACGTGGCTTGTCTTCCCGCCCCTGGCCGCACTGCTGGACATCGGCGGCCTGTGGCTGCTCTACCGCACCCCATTGCTGGCCGCGACACATCACCAGCCGCTGATACACGCCGCAGTCCAGGTCCACGTCGTGCTGGCCGGATTGCTGTTCACCTTCGCCATCTGCCAGCTCGACCCGCTACGCCACCGCTGGAACCTCGCCTGGCGGGGCCTCACCCTGCTGGCCGCCGGTGCCGGCCACGCCATCCTTGCCAAGACCCTGTACGTCGCCCGCCCGCCCGCCACCACCTACAGTGCGGTCGACCTGCACACGGGTGCGCAGCTGATGTACTACGGCGGCGACCTGGTGGAGATCGCTCTCGCGGCCGTCCTCGCTGTCCAGTGGTACCTCGCCACCGGTCGCGCCCACGCCCGACTCCAGCGCCGCCAGCGGCGACCACCGCTGACAGCTGACTCGCCCCCACACACCTCGCGCGACTTCTGAACCTTCCTTGGCACCCGTCGGCGGGCGGGATAACGAGCGACAGTGGCCGGGGGAGAGACGATGACGGCCCCATTTTTGATTGGCTGATACCCCCTGGGGTATTATAGTAAACCTGGTCGCCATAGGAGGTTCAACGATGTGTCAACGTGCTGTGTGTTCGACCTGCGGGAAGGCCACCTACACCGGGTGTGGGCGCCATGTCGAGCAGGTGCTCGCCGGTGTGCCCGCGTCACGGCGGTGTCAGTGTCAACCAGAGCAGGGCGGATCCGAGCGGAAGTGGTGGAAAATGTTCGGCCGCCGTTGATCACTGCGGCCACAGGGAGCCGGGCGCCACACCGAGGTGCTCGGCTCGCTGTCGAACAGGACCCTCGAACGGTACGAGTTGCACGTTCGTCACCGATGTTTAAGGACCCGCGACACCCTGTCAGGATCTGCGTCGACGCTGATCCTGCCCTTCACTCGCCCTGACTCCAATGGACCGGAAAGCGTGAGAGGGGCGCATTCCTTGAGCCTATGTGTGTCCGTGATGGTTGAAACGGAATAGTCATTGCCGCAACACGGTAAAGTGAATGTCCCCCGGCCCATGGGTCAAAGAACGGCTGTCATGGAGCCCTGAGCGCGGGGGTACTGGAGGAGTCGGCTGTCCGCGTAGAGCGCGGGCGGTGTCATGTCGTGTCTTTGCGAATCGTGGCTTTCTGGTCTATGTCGTGTGTCGGCTCTATGTCGTGTTTCGGCGGTTTCGTGTCGAAGTTGCCGAGGTGCCAGGTCAGCAGTGCGAGGGCGAAGACGAGGATGAACAGTCCAACAAGTGCGAATCCGACGTAGTTGAGGTCGAATTCGGCGATGGTGGTGATGGGGCCGGAATCGGGGTGGAGTGTGTCGGTGAGTAGTGATGCCAGTTGCACCGTGCCGATGAGGAACGCGCTGCCGACGGACAGTGTCGTGACGATGATGTTGTAGAACATTCGGCGAAGGGGTTTGGTGAGGGCCCAGTTGTAGGCGACGTTCATGAGGACACCCTCGGCTGTGTCGAACATGGTCATGCCTGCTGTAAAGAGGGCGGGTAGTACCAGGATGGCGTACCAGGGCAGGGACAGTGCGGCTCCGCCGGCGAGTATGAGTAGACCGATTTCAGTAGCGGTGTCGAATCCGAGGCCGAAGAGCACTCCGACTGGGTAGATGTGCCAGGGTTTGCGGACTGCCTTGGTGGTGCTTTTGAGGAGTCGGTTGAGGAACCCGCGGTTGTTGAGTTGGTTGTCCAGATCTGCTTCTGTGGCCGCCCGGTGGCGCATCTGCCGATACACCTTGATGATCCCGGCCAGCGCGACAAGGTTCATGATCGCGATGGCGTAGAGGAAGGTGCCTGATACCGCCGAGCCGAGGGCACTAGCCGTGTGACGCAGTGCCGATTCCTCGTCCCGGACTGCACCGGCCAGTGCCCGCACGCCCATCGCTAACGCTATGGAGAGCGCGAACACAACTGTGGAGTGGCCGAGGGAGAACCAGAATCCCACGGAGAGTGGGCGTTGTCCCTGAGCGAGCAGGTTGCGCGTGGTGTTGTCGATGGCGGCGATGTGGTCGGCGTCGAAGGCGTGACGGACGCCGAGTGTAAACGCGGTGATACCCAGCCCGATGCCGAACACCTGTGAGCTGTTGAGGGTGTGGTGCTGTGGTATGACAACGAAAAGGAGCATTCCCCAGCCGAGCGCGTTGAGGGCCAGGATGAAACCGGCCATCCCGGCGATCGAGCGTCGTGCCTGTGACGTCGGGATTGCGGCTGCCCGGGCTGGCGGGGGTGTGGTCATGGCTTGATCTTCTCCTCTCGTCGTCGACGATGCGGCCTGTGACCCACACCAGCGCCACACGCGCGGAGCCATCTCACCGAGTCCCACGGGTGATGTGTTTCGGGTCCGAGGGGTGGTCGCGACAGCAGTGGTCACGACCACCCCTCGGGACGTGTCAGTGGGAGAACGTGATGGTCGGCAGTGCTTTACGGAGCCAGCGCGGTGACCACCAGGCGGAGTGGCCGGTGATGCGGAGCAGGACGGGCAGGAGCACGAGCCGGATGAGGGCGGCGTCGAGCAGGACCGCGACGCCGAGGATGATGCCCATTTCCTTCGGGGGTAGCGGGTCGGCGAGGGCGAAGGTGAAGAACACGGCGACCATCACGGCGGCGGCGGCGAAGATCACGCGTCCGGAGTGGGCCAGGCCATCGATCAGGGCGCGCCGCGGGCTGCCGGTGAGTTCGTAGTGTTCTTTGGCGCTGGCGAGCAGGAACACGGTGTAGTCCATGGCGATGGCGAAGATCATCGCGAAGAAGAACACTGGCCCCCAGCCGTCGAGGAACCCCTGTGGAGTGAAGCCGAGGAGCCCGGCGAGGTGACCGTCCTGGAAGATCAGCTTCGCCACGCCGAACGCGGCGCCGGTGGAGAGCAGGCTGACGACGGTACCCAGCAGCGCGATGACCGGGGCTTGCAGGGCGACCAGGAGTAGGGCGAACCCGAGGGCCAGGATCACCCCGACGACCAACGGCAGGTAGTCGTTCAGTGCGGTCTGCAGGTCCAGGTTCTCCGCCGGCGCGCCACCGACGAGTGCGCCGTCGGGCAGGGTGTCGCGCAGCCGGTCGAGTGTGTCGCCCAGTTGGGGCGAGGACGGATCGACGGTCGGCATGGCTTGGACCAGGGCGTAGTCGGAGCCGTCGGAGGCGGGTTGCGGCGGGGTGACCAGCGCGATGCCGTCGGTGTCCTTGGCCTGGGCGGCGGTGGCCTGGGCGTCGGCGGCGGGGGTGATGATCTGCAGCATGCCGGGGGCGCCGTCGCCGAAGCTGTCTTGAACGGCTTCGTAGCCCTGCCGGACCGGGGCGTCGTTCGGGACGACCTGGATGGAGGGCATCGCGACCTTGAGCCCGAACACCGGCAGGGACAGGGCGATCAACACCAGCAGCGCGCCGAGGGCGAAGGGCCAGGGTTTACGGCTCAGCAACTGCCCCCAGCGGGCGAATCGTGGCGAGTGGGCCTCGGTGCGCTTGGCCCAGGGCAGGGCGAGGGAGTTGACCCGGCCGCCGAGCTTGCCCAGCACGGCCGGGAGCAGGGTGAGGGTGGCGGCGAGGACGAAGACGACGGCGAGCATGATGCCCACGGCCATGGTCCGCACCGCCGGTGCGGGGACGAGTAGCACGGCGGAGAGGCTGACCAGCACGGTGATGCCGGACAACAGGACGGCCTTGCCGGCGGTGTCCATGGTTTCGGCCACCGCGGCCCGCGCGTCCGCCAGCTTGCGCAGGGCGTCGCGGAAGCGAACGACGAGGAAGAGCGCGTAGTCGATGCCCAGGGCGAGGGCGAACATCATGGCGAAGTTCATCGCCCACACCGAGATCGGGGTGATCTCGTTGAGCAGCACCAGCGCACCGGCGGAGGCGCCGAGCCCGGCCAGGGTCAGCAGCAACGGCAGCCCTGCGGCCACGAGCGAGCCGAACGCGAGCACCATGATCGCCAGGGTGACCGGCCACGACACCATTTCGGCCTGAATCATCGCGTCGTGGTTGGCTTCGTTGAAGTCGCTCCACAGTGCCGATGCCCCGGTCGGGTAGACGTGCACCGACGACGTGGACAGCCCAGTCAAGTCGGCCTTGAGATCATCGACCGCGCGGACCATGTCATCGGTGTTCGCGTTGGCTCCGGCGAGCAGAATGCCGGTGCGGCCGTCCGGGCTGATCGTCATCCCCGGTTGCGGCGGCACGAGCTGCCCAATGCGGTTGTCCTGGGCGAGCACGTCCGTCGCCTGGCCGAGGACTTGTTGCACCGCTGGATCGCTGATCGGGGCGTCGTCGGACTGCACGACGACCTGGATGGCCGAGGATGCGTTCCCGCCGAAGTGCTGCTGGGCGAGTTCACGGACCTGCACCGACTCGGATCCGTTGGCCTGCCACCCGGCGCCGGCCAGGGAGGTGAACACTGTCGGAGCGAGGGAACCCAGCGCGCCGACGACGAGCACCCACGCCGCGACCACCCACCACGCCCGGGCGGCCATCCGCGTGCCGAGTCTGCCCAACGGGCCGCTTCGCTGCAGGGACAGCGCCGCGGTGTCCGGCGGGTGGCTGTCGCTACGGGTTGACGCGGTCATCCGGTTTCCTCCAGATATCGGTTAGGGGTATGTAGTCGGGCATGTGCCACCGCGGCCCCGTGCCGGGGACGCTCGATCAGGTGGCGCCTGGAGTGCCAGGTTCTGCTGCGCCGTCGCAACAACGTCGGCGCCGTCGAGGAAGCGGATCCCCGAGCCGCCGGATCTTCCGCATGTGGGTATCTCCTCGAACGACACTACCAAAAAATACCCCGTGGGGTATCGTCGTGCGGGCGTGGGTGAAGGGGAGGGCCTGCGCTTGCGTGTCAGACCGCTGCCCGAGCTGCGGTTCGCCAGTAGCGGCAGGGGCGCGTTGCAGCAGTAGGTGAGCGGTGTTTCGCCGGATACCCCCACGGGTAGTCGGGCAGGATGAAGGGAGGACGTGGATGCAGCCGCCCGTCGGAACAGCTGGAGCACGTGTTCCGGTCGCTGGTGGGCTCGGGTGATCCTCGCGGCGGGTTTCGGGCTTGTGATCGGCGTGACGCTGGGTCTGCTCGGCGCGGGTGGGTCCATTTTGGCGGTGCCCGCCCTGGTCTACGGGATGGGCGAGCCGGTGCGTCAGGCGATCCCGGCGTCGTTGGTGATGGTGGGGCTTTCGGCGATGGGTGGGGTCGTCCCCCGGTTACGTCAGGGCATCGTGCGGTGGCCGATTGCCGGGGTGTTCGGTGCGGCAGGCGCGGGAGCGACCTTCGGTGGAGCAGCCGTGGGCCGGCTGGTGTCCGCGCAGGTGCTGCTGCTGGCGTTTGCCGTCGTGATGGTGGCCGCGGCGGCGCGGATGCTGCTCGGGCCGACCGAACCGCGCGGGGCGTGCACCGTCTCTGGTGGGAGGGTGAACTGGCGCTCGTGTCTGCCCCGGGCACTGGGTGTGGGTGCGGCCGTCGGGTTCTTGACCGGCCTGTTCGGCGTCGGTGGCGGGTTCCTCGTGGTGCCCGCCCTGGTCCTGATGCTCGGGCTGGACATGCCGGCCGCGGTGGCCACGTCCCTGCTCATCGTGACGATCAACTCGGTCGCCGGACTGGCGGCTCACTGGGACGCGGTGGCCGAGCTGGACTATTCAGTGGTCGCGGCCTTCACGATCGCCGCCCTCGCGGCGTCGGTGGCCTCGGGCAGGCTTGCCGGCCGCGTGGACGCCGACAGTTTGCGCCGCTGGTTCGCCTACCTGGTGATCGCGGTCGCGGTGTTCGTCGCGGTTCAGGCCCTGCTCAACCCCAGCGCGCTGACATGAGAAATCACGGAAAGGAAGGAGTGCAGGATGCAGGTCGAGGAGCTCTACCGGCGACGAAACGAGGTACAGCTGGTGGACGTGCGCGAGCTCGAGGAATGGCAGGCCGGCCGCATCGAGAGCGCCCGGCACATTCCGATGGACGAGGTGCCCACCCGGCTCACCGAGCTCGACACCACGCGGCCCGTGGTGACCGTGTGCCGCAGCGGTCACCGCAGTGAACAGGCAGCCGAATTCCTGCGGCAACAGGGTTATTCCGCGGAGAACACCGACGGTGGGATGCAGGCATGGCAGGAGGCCGCGCTCCCCTTCACCACCCCTGACGGCAAGCCGGGAAGGGTGGCGTGAACCATGTGGTTCCAGCAGTTCTACCTCAACAGTCTCGGACACGCCTCCTACCTGATTGGAGACGAGAAGACTGGTCAGGCGCTGGTGTTCGACCCCCGCCGCGATGTGGAGGTCTATCGACAGACGGCCCGCGACCAGGGATTCCGGATCACCTACGCGTGTGACTCCCACGGGCACAACGACTACCTGTCCGGGTTGGGCGAACTGGCCGGATCCGCGCACCCGCCGCAGGTATGGGGTTCAGCCGCCGGCGAGCTGAGTTACGCACACCGGCCGATCGCCGACGGCGAGCAGATCGAATTCGGCGACGTCGGCATCGAAGTGATGCACACGCCCGGGCACACCCCCGAGCACATCAGCCTGCTCGTCTACGATCGCTCCGCCAGCGCCGACACCCCGGCATTGTTGCTCTCCGGTGGGGCACTCCTGGTCGGTGACCTCGCCCGCCCCGACCTGCTCGGTGGTGAAGAGCAGGCCCGCCGCCACGCCGAGGTCTACTGCGACACGATCCAGACCAAGCTGCTCACGCTGCCCGACCACGTCGAAGTGTTCCCCACACACGTGGCCGGATCACTGTGCGGCGGCAACATCGGATCCCGGCTGTCGACCACACTCGGATACGAGAAACGCACGAACGCGACCCTGGCCGAGGTCGCCGAGAAAGACGAATTCGTGCGGCAATGCATCCGGCTGGACAACCTCCCCGCCGTGCCCCCGTACTGGCGGCGTATGCGCACCCAGAACATGGCCGGCGTCGACCCCCTCGGCGTACTCACCGAGCCACCGGCACTACCACCCGACGACGTCGCCGCTGCCCTCGACGGCGGCGCCGTCGTGCTCGACACCCGCTCGCCGGAAGCCTTCGGCGGCGGCCACATCCCCGGCGCCGTCAATGTCGGCCTCGGCTCGTCCTTCGCCACCTGGGCCGGCACCGTGCTCCCCGCCGACGCGGAGATCCTGCTCGTGCTCGACCGCCCCGGGGATCTGTGGGAGACGATCTGGCAACTGCTGCGCATCGGCTACCGCATGCCCGTCGGGTGGCTGGCCGGGGGCATGAGCGCTTGGCGCACCTCGGCACGACCGATCGAGCACACCCCGCAGATCACAGTGGACGAGCTGAAACGCAGGCTCGACGCGGACGCGATCACCCTGCTCGACGTGCGCCAGCCCGCCGAGTGGGCCGCCGGCCACGTCACCGGCGCCACGTTCATCACCGGCGCCGAACTACCCGACCGGCTCGACGAGGTCCCCGCGGACAAACCTGTCGCCGTCACGTGCGGCAGCGGCTACCGCTCGTCGGTCGCCGCCAGCCTGCTCGCGCGAGAACGCGACATCCCGGTGATCAACGTCGCCGGCGGTATGACCGCGTGGCAGCGTGCGAGCTACCCGACCACAACCTGACACAAGCGCTCTCTCATGGAGGACTGCGATGGATTACGCCCGTACTATTACCCTTGACCTGCCGTATGAGCAGGCCGTGCCGACGGTGAAGGAAGCCTTTCAGGAGCAGGGGTTCGGCACGCTCACCGAGATCGACGTGCAGGCCACCCTGAAGAACAAGCTCGACGCGGACATGGAGCAGTACGTCATCCTCGGTGCGTGCAATCCCCAGCTCGCGCACCGCGCCCTCGACATCGACCGGCAAATCGGACTGCTGCTGCCCTGCAACGTCGTGGTCCGCGCCGCTGGCGACAACCAGACCCTGGTGCAGGCCCTCGACCCTCAGGTCATGGTCACCGTGCCCGAACTCGACGAGCTCCAGTCCATCGCCGACGACGCCGGACAACGCATCCACGCCGCCCTGCAGGCACTCGCTGCCTGACCGTAGCGCAGGGGCGCCGGGAAGGACGCGACAGTTGTCCACAAGAGAGGGAACACGATGACGAGTGCGGAGAGGCAGGCTCCCGTAGGCGCGGCGCCGGCAGGCCTCCAACTGCCGGGCATCGTGCTGGGCGTGGGGCTCGGCGGGTTCGTCGACGGCATCCTGTTGCACCAGCTGCTGCAATGGCATCATATGCTGACCAGCACGAACACCGACAATATCGGAGTAGAGTACTACGATCCCGAAACGGTGTCGGGCCTGGAGATGAACACCGTCTGGGATGGCGTCTTCCACACCGTGTGCTGGCTCGCCGTCCTGCTGGGCTTGGCTATCCTGTACTCCCGGGTCACCCACAACCGCCGCCAGGTGTGGACTTCCCGCGTGCTGTGGGGCTGGATCCTGGCGGGCTGGGGCATCTTCAATCTCGTCGAAGGTGTCCTGGACCACCACATCCTGGGGATCCATCACGTTCACGGCGGCCCTCATCAGCTGTGGTGGGACCTCGGCTTCCTCGTCATGGGCGCGTTCCTGCTCGTCGGCGGCTACCTGCTCCAGCGCAGTGGCCGACCCGTCGACCCCCACGCTGTCAGCGGTGGGCAGGCAGGACGACATGACTGATGGGCCACGACCCGCATCCACCTGATTATGGCGCAACCAGCAGTGCCATCCAGCTGCTGCTGGTCACGCTCACGCTCCTCGTCTGTGCCGGGGTCTATCTTTACCTGGCACGGCGTGCCCGCGTGAGCAACCCGGTGCAGGGCTGGAGCCGGTGGCGCACGGCCAGTTTCCTCACCGGGCTCTTCCTGCTGGCCGTGGCGCTGCTGCCGCCGGTCGCGGCATGGGCCCACACTGACTTCCGTGGCCACATGGCGCAGCACCTGCTCATTGGAATGTATGCCCCACTCGCCCTGGTGCTTGGTGCACCTGTCACCGTGCTGCTGCGGGCCCTGCCCACGCTCCGCGGACGCCAACTGACCGCCATCCTGCACAGCCGCCCGGCCCATCTCCTGGCCCACCCGGCAACCGCCCTGATGTTGTCCACCGGCAGCCTCGCGGTGCTGTACTTCACGCCGCTCTACACCGCGATGACGAGTCAGCCGACCGGTCACTGGCTGCTGCACGCCCACTTCCTCTTCGCTGGCTACCTGTTCGCCTACGCCATCGCCGGCCCCGACCCCGCGCCCGCGCGGCCCGGTGTCCGCACCCGGCTGGTCTACCTCGGCTGCGCCATCGCGCTGCACGCCGTGATCTCGCAGTTGATGTACGGGGGCTTCTGGATCAACATTCACGCCCCGATCGTCGAGGTCCGGGGAGGCGCCGAGATCATGTACTACGGCGGCGACATCGCCGAACTCCTCCTCGCCGCTGCCCTCGTCGCCACCTGGCGCCCCGAACGGCACCCCGCCCCACCGCGGACAGGCCCAGGCCGCTTGGTCACCAGCCTGAGTCGTGGCCTCAGTGGTCGTCCGCGCGAGCGCGCGGGGCCGGCCGGTGTGGGCGGAGCAGGCGGAGGTGTTCGGTGTCACCGAGCAGGTCCAGGCGCCGGTGCAGGAGTGGATTGTCGGTGGACTGGCTACGGTGGCAGGCGATGGCTTGATGGTGGCGTGTCCGGGAGACGGGCAGGGTGAGGTCGACCAAGTCAGGCGGTGAGCCAACCAGGGGGCTGCCGAACTCCGGGTTGAGCTGGTCGGCGACCTGGGCCGGTAACGTCCAGCCGAGGACGGGCAGACCCAGATGGTCGGCGGTGGCCAGGGCAGCTTCGGTGGCACGGACGTGGTCGGGGTGGGACGTCACGCCGGTGGTGTCGAACGCCAGCAGGTAGGTCGGTCTCACCTCGGCGGCCAGCGACTCGACGTGACCGGCGAGTTCGTCCACGGACACGTCGGTCAGGCCTCCGTCGGGGTAGTCCAGCAGGACGCTGCGCTTGACACCGAGTACTGTGGCCGCCGCGTCCAGCTCGTCGGCCCGTAATGCGCCCAGATCGGCGTGCTCTCCGCCCAGGGTGGAGGCCTCACCGTGGGTGAAACACAGCACCGTCACCGACGTTCCCGCAGTGGCCAAGTGGTCGAGCACCGCGCCAAGTCCGAACGATTCGTCGTCCGGGTGCGCGACCACCGCGAGCACGGTGTCTGCCGCGTCGAGCAGGTCACGGGCCTGCTCTTCCCTGCTTCTTGCTTGCGCATCCTGTCCCATACCACCGTTGTACGCCCGGGGGTATGTCGCCGCCAGCTGAACGACCGCGCGGTCGATACGTGGAATGCCAGCCACTGCGAGACTGTTATAATACCCAGGGGGGTATGAGAAGGAGGTGCATGATGGCAACAATCGAGCTGGCTAATGACACTTTTGACGAGGTCATCAGCGCGGATGGCATGGTGCTGGTGGATTTCTGGGCGGCGTGGTGCGGGCCGTGCCGACAGTTCGCGCCGGTGTTCGAGCGCGCATCCGAGCGTCACGAGGATGTCCGGTTCGGCAAAGTGGACACTGAGGCGCAGCCGGAACTGGCGGCGCGGTTCGGTATCTCCTCGATTCCCACCTTGATAGTCGCGCGTGATGGCGTGGTGCTGTATGCGCAGCCCGGTGCGCTGCCGGAGAGTGCGCTCGAGGACCTGATCGGGAAGGCCCGCGAGGTCGATATGGGCCAGGTTCGGCAAGAACTCGCCGAACAGTGACCGTGATGATCCGATCGCGATCGTCAGCGCGGACGCCGAGTACCCGAATCCCGTGGAGCGGGGCCTGCGACCAGACAACGTCTGAGCTGACGATTGTGAGACGAGGAGAAGCAAGATGGTAGACATCATCGCACTCGACACGCCCACGCTGGGCGACCGTAGCTACCTAGTCACCGATGGCGACGTGGCGTTCGTGGTGGACCCGCAGCGCGACATCGACCGATTCCTCACGCTCGCCCAGCAGCGGGGTGTGTGTGTCACCGACGTGTTCGAAACGCACATTCACAACGACTACGTGACCGGAGGGTTGGCACTGGCGCAGGCCACCGGAGCGGCTTACCACGTCAACGCGGCTGACACCGTGTCCTTCGATCGCCAGCCGATCAGTGACGGGGATGAGGTACAGATCGGCTCGGCGATGCGGGTGCGCGCCTTGACCACCCCGGGCCATACCTTCACGCATCTGTCCTATGTGCTGGAAACCCCCGGCCGCCCACCGGCGGTGTTCACCGGCGGCTCGCTGCTCTATGGCTCGACCGGGCGGCCGGATCTGCTGGGGACCGTGCACACCGAAGAACTCGCGCACGCGCAGTACGGCTCGGCACGGAGGTTGGCCACCGAACTCCCCGACGATGCGGAAATCTACCCCACCCACGGGTTCGGCAGCTTCTGCTCGGCCACTCAGGCACAGGGCGAGCAATCCACGATCGGCCAGGAAAAGCAGACCAACCCCGCCCTGACACAGGACGAGCAGGACTACGTCCACTCCCTGCTGCAGGGCCTGGACGACTACCCGGCTTACTACGCCCACATGATGTCGCTCAACACTGCTGGGCCACAGGCGCCGGATCTGTCCCCGCCGGAGCAGGCCGACGCCCCCGAGTTGCGCCGACGCCTCGAGTCCGGTGAATGGGTGGTGGACCTGCGCACGCGGACCGCGTTCGCGGCCGGGCACGTGCCCGGCACCCTCAACTTCGGCGCCGACGGCAACTTCGTCACCTACCTCGGCTGGCTGATCCCCTGGGGCATGCCGTTGACACTGTTGGGGGACACCGTCGAGCAGGTCGCCGAGGCGCAGCGTGAACTGGTGCGCATCGGCCTCGACCGCATCGAAGCCGCGGCCACCGGAGACCCACACGAGTGGTCAGGCGACACGCCCCTGGAGTCGTTGGCGGTCGCGGGCTTCGCCGACCTGGCCACAGTGCTCCACCACCGCCCGGTCGTGGTCCTCGACGTGCGCCGCAACCAGGAATGGGCCACCGGTCACCTGGACGGCGCCGTACACATCCCGCTGCACGACCTGCTCGACCGGCTTACCGACGTCCCCTCCGGCGAGGTTTGGGTGCACTGCCGCTCCGGCTACCGTGCCTCCATCGCCGCCTCGATCCTGGCCGCCGCCGGCCGCCATGTCGTCGTGATTGACGACGACATTGACCGGGCTGCCGCAACCGGCGCCCCTTTCCGTGCTGCTGCCCAGCACAGTGCGGTGACGCGCTAACGGCGTTACCCACTGGCATTGGCCGTGACCAGCGCGACCGAGTACAGCATGACAGCGTTAAGCAATCCACACGTCAAGGAGGATCATCATGGATTACGCCCGGACGATCACGCTTGATCTGCCGTATGAAAAGGCCGTGCCGACGGTGAAGGAGGCGTTTCAGGAGCAGGGGTTCGGTATGCTCACCGAGATCGATGTGCAGGCCACGCTGAAGAACAAGCTCGACGCCGATATGGAGCCGTACGTCATCCTCGGCGCGTGCAATCCTCAACTCGCGCACCGCGCCCTCGACATCGACCGGCAGATCGGACTGCTGCTGCCCTGTAACGTCGTGGTCCGCGCCGACGGGGACAACCAGACCGTGGTCCAGGCCCTCGATCCCCAGGTCATGGTCACCGTGCCCGAACTCGACCAACTTCAGCCCATCGCCGACGAAGCCGGACAACGCATCAACACCGCCCTCGACGCTCTGACCCACCGCAGCGTTTAGCGGTGCCTCGGACCGTGAAACCCGCAGAGGCGACGCAAGCACGGGCGACTGGAGTGTGACGACCATGATGGACGGTTCCATGATGGGCTGGTTCTGGCTCTGGCCAGTACTCCTGCTGATCGGACTAGCCCTGCTGGCCTACCTGATCTACCGGCTCATGCAGGACCGACACGGCGGTGCCCAAGAGGGCACCTCCTCCGCGCACCGGATCCTCGACGAGCGATATGCCCGCGGCGAGATCGACGAGCAGGAGTACCGCAGCCGACGAACCGACCTGAACTGAGCCAATCAATCAACCGACACCAGCCATTGTGCTGCCGTCAAGGACAGCCGGAACGTGGAGTATGACCATGAAACCTCCCAGATTTCCGTTGATGCCACTACTGCCCATGGGGATGATTGCTGCCCTCGTCGTCCCCAACGTGCTAGTACTTCGGAGGCTTCGCGCTCTCGAAATCCGCTTGCCCGATCTGGCGCAGTAGCGGTACCGAAACCCAGGCACCCTGTGCTTGTTAACCCGGCGTCACCGTAGCCAAAACCCCGGGCTGAATTACATTGGCTCGCACGCCGTGTCTTGCAGACGACGCTGATGTCCACGAATTACGGCGGCCGGTGTCTCGGACCGGGACCTCCCCCGTCAGCTCGCGCTACGATTGATGGTCGGAACGCCCCAGCAGTGAGGCGCCTACTCGTGCCATCCCTCGTTCGAGCAAGCCGAGTACGGCAATGGTTTGAGCAGGCCTGCGAAGGGAAACCCGGTGGACCAGCAATCAGTAGGCGATAGAGGAGACGTCATGATGCCCCGCACGCTGCGCTCAGCTGCTCTGTCGATCGGCGCCACCGCCCTCGCTGCCGCTCTCACCATAGGGAGTGTCTCCCCAGCAGCCGCTGCGTCGGAGAACCGTGGTGCAGGTGCTGACCGCTGCCCACCGGGATTGGCCCAGGCAATGCAGGAGATGATGGACAGCTCAGCCATGCAGCAGCTCATGCAGAATGCCAAGGACAACCCTGCCTTGGCGCAGGCGATGCGGCAAATGATGAACTCTCCCGGTATGGCGCAGCTCATGCGGGATTGCGGAATGCGCCCCATGTGACCCGCCTGCTGCTGTGCACCGAGACATCCAAGGAGAGGTTGGACCGCCTGCGGTGCGATCGCGATCGCCTTACCAGAAACCGGCTCTCCTGCTGTCGGGCCAGTTCCCCAGCATGGTCTTCGAACACTTGCGGGTCGGACCACGAAGTTCATGCCCGAATCCAGCATCAGATGCGCCACGTCCGGTAGCTCGACCTGTCGCGCGACAACTCCCGTTGCATCTCGAAGCCATCGGCGGGGCCGGGTCAACCGCAACAATTCATCTTCGATGCCGAGGTCGAGTTCGAGTTCGAGCAAGAACGCGATCGGGTAGCCGTCTTCGTGCCGACGCGCCGTAAGCATCGGGGCGGACCATGCCGCCGAAGAGCCGGCCGCAGCGCAGCTCGGACCACCACGCGGTCAGTCGTCCGCGGGCGGCGCCGGGCTGTCGGCTGAGTGCGACGAACCGCTGGAAGCGGTCGACGACGCGCCCCTTGAACAGGTCGAGCAGGCGGTGGTTGGCCGCACGCATGGTCGGGTGGCAGAGCTCGACGACCTGCTGCACGTTGACAAGTAGGAGGTGGACCAGCGCTCACCCCCGGTGCGGGCGAGCCGGCCACGCCGGAAATTCCGTTCGCGTTACGGACCCTGACGGGTTGTGCGGCGGGCTAGTACTGCAACGGCAGTTAAGGAAGTGGGTAGCCGCGGCGTTTGTAGTGGCTGAGGCGGGCTTGGTGTTGTCGTCGGCGGCGGAAGCGTGACCA
>NZ_JBHVKW010000145.1:0-16381 GCF_042797905.1 Amycolatopsis sp. NPDC057786 | reverse complement strand
GGGCAAAGGTGGCAGGTTGCGAATGCCACTTTCGCAACGTTGAAGGTTGCGAAAGTGGCTTTCGCAACGTCCGGAGGGCGGCCCCCTCGCATTTAGTCCTCTAAATGCGTCACCAGACGTCGCCGGACCGCCAATCGCAGGTGATCTCCCCGTCCAGGTCCAGGGTGACCCCCACCGGCAGGACATGGATCGACCCGTCGTCCTCCTTCGTCGCCTCGATGCCC
This sequence comes from Amycolatopsis sp. NPDC057786, assembly GCF_042797905.1. Lineage (NCBI taxonomy): Bacteria > Bacillati > Actinomycetota > Actinomycetes > Pseudonocardiales > Pseudonocardiaceae > Amycolatopsis > Amycolatopsis sp. NPDC057786. The sequence goes on along the minus strand of NZ_JBHVKW010000145.1, from coordinate 16,157 downwards.
GAAGGTGTCATGGCCGACGAAGTACCGCGCCACAACAGCCAGCCGCGCGACGCGTAGAACTCCAGCGCCTCGTCGGACGCCGAAAGCGCCCCGAGGTCGTACGCCTTCCGCAGGACCCGCTCCAGCGCGTCCATCATCGCGGCGCCGTGCCCGCGCCGCCGGTGGTCCGACCGGACGGCGACCGCCTCGATATAACCCGTGCGGAGGACCCGCCCGTCGTGGACGAGCCGTCGCTGGACCAGTGACGCGTGCCCGATCAGCTCACCGCTCTCCCACACCAGCGTGTGCATGCCGCCGAGGGCGTTTTCCCAGTCGTGGTCGCTGAAATCGCCGTCGAAAGCGTCGTCCAGCAGAGCGCGTGCCGCCCTCAGCACGCCTGCTTCGAGGTCGGCGGTGTGCACGGTCCACAGGTCGGTCATTCCGCCATCATCACCCGGCGGCGGGCTTCTCACCAGCGAGTTGTGACTCAGCAGCCGCACGAGTGCCGGTGGATGAAGCGTGGCGCGAGCCGTACGGATTCGGGCCGTCGCTCCGGGTCGGTGATCCGGGCCAGCAGGAGTTCGACGGCCTTACGCCCGATCTCCTCGATCGGCTGCGCCATCGTCGTGACCGCCGGGGTCACCTGTCCCGCCCACTCCATGTCGCCGTAGCCGACGATCGCGAGATCCCGCCCGATCCGGATGCCGAGCCGGTGCGCCTCGTACTGGACGCCGATCATCATCGCCTCGCTCGCCACCACGAGCGCGGTCGGCGATGGCCAGCTGTCGAGCAGTTTCGCCGTCGCGGCGGCGGCCCCGCCAGGGGTCGACTGCCCGCACGCGACCAGCTGCGATGTCCACCGGAGGCCGGAGCGGCCGAGTCCGAGCCGGTAGCCCAGCGCGCGCTCCTCGTAGGTGGTCATGTCCTCTTCGCCCGAGATGAAGCCGATCTTGCGGTGCCGCAATCCGGCGAGATGCCGCACGAGCGCGCACACGGCCTGGATGTTCTCGGAGCCGACCTGGTCGACGTCGTTGCGGCCCGCCATCCGGTCGACGAGCACGGTCGGCACGCCCATCCGGACCAGCCCGTTGATCACGGCTTCGTCGCCCGCCGCCGGGACGAGCAGGACACCGTCGACGCGGTCCGCCCGCAGCGCGCGGATGACCGCGGCTTCTTCGGCGACGCTGTCACCGGTGTCGGCGAGGGTGATTTCGCAGCCGTGACGGCGTGCGGCGCGACGGATGGCGCGGACCAGTTCACCCGAATACGGGTTCGCGTGCATCGCCATGGCCACCCCGAACCGGTGGGTGACAGGGGTGTCCTCCCACAGGGGTAACGCCGGGGACAGTGCGGTCATCGCTCCACGCCTTCATTCGAGCTTGAATGACGGTAACGGCTGACCGAGCGTCACCCGGCGGCGAGACCGGAAAGTCTCCCAACAATCATCAATGTGAGTGAACGAGAGCGCATCCGCAGGACGCACGATGGCGGAGCGTAGGCGGAATCCGCATCGTCTGGGCCTTGCGTGCCGGATCGTTGATCCGTGCCAGCAGCAGGCGTACCGCCTGTGTGCCTATCTCCTCGATCGGCTGCGCCATCGTGGTCAGCGGCGGATCGACCAGATCGGCCCATTCGACGTCGTCGTAGACGACCACCGGCAGGTCGACGCCCGCCCGCAGCCCGCGGCGCCGCAATTCGTGCAGCACCCCGACCATCATGGTGTCGTTGGCGACCACCAGTGCCGTCGGCGGTTCCGGCAGCGCGAGCAGCGTGCTCAGCGCGAGGGCGCCGCCCGCCTGTGAGGACTGTCCGCACGCGACCAGGTCCTCCGACCAGGTCAAACCCGAGCGGCCGAGCCCCAGCCGGTAGCCGAGGATCCGCTCCTCGCTGGTGCTCAGCCCGGCCGTGCCGCTGATCATGCCGATCCGTTGATGCCCGAGCGACGCGAGATGCGCGGTCAGCGCGGAGGTCGATTGGATGTTCTCCGCGCCGACCTGGTCGACGTCGGTGCGGGTGGAGAGCCGGTCGATGAGCACGGTCGGGACGTCGAGTGAGACGAGTTCGCCGATCACCGATCCGTCGCCGGGCGACGGCGTGATCAGCAGCCCGTCGACGCGGCGCGAACGCAGGGTCCGCACGGTCTCGCGCTCGGTGTCGACGGTGTCGTGCGTGTCCGCGAGCAAGACCGTGTATCCGGCCAGCGCGGCTTCGCGTTCGATGGCCTGGATCAGGACGGCGAAGTACGGGTTCGCGATGAGGGAGATCGCGACGCCGATCGACCGGGTCCCGCCGGTGACCAGCGAGCGGGCGATCGCGTCGCCGGTGTAGCCGGTCTGCTCGATCGCGCGGAGGACCGCCAGCTTGGTGTCCTCGGCCACCGCCCTCGTCCCGTTGACCACGTGGGAAACGGTGGTGATCGAGACTCCCGCCAGCTCGGCGATGTCGCGTTGGGTGGGGCGGGACGAGCGAGACGGCGGCATGACCAATCCTCGGGAAGACAGCTGGCAAGCGTTTGCGCAAACGCTTGCGACTGAGCATAACCCTGTCTACCTTCCGGTCCATCACGGACAGCCTTGAATCGGAGGGCATCCCCATGAGACAGCGCAGTCTCGCCGCGCTCGCCATGGCCGCCGCACTCGCGGTGACCTCGGCCGGGTGCACCGTCGAACGCCACTGGGGTGGCGGATCGAACGCGGGCGGCGGTGGCAAGGCCAAGGTCGGCCTGGTCACGAAGACCGACACCAATCCCTACTTCGTGGAGCTGAGAGCGGCCGCCAAGGCCGCCGCCGAGGCGAACGGCGCGGAGTTCAGCGCGCTCGCCGGCCAGTTCGACGGCGACAACGACGGCCAGGTCAGGGCCATCGAGAACCTCATGCAGCAGGGCGCGAACACCATCCTGATCACGCCGAGTTCCTCGACCGGAGTCCTCGACGCCATCGATCGCGCCCGCAAGGCCGGGGTGCTGGTGATCGCGCTCGACACGGCGACCGAACCGGACACCGCCGTCGACGCCACCTTCGCCACGGACAACTTCGAGGCCGGACGTCAGCAGGGCGCGTACGTCAAGGCCGCGCTGGCGGGCAAGCCGCCGAAGCTGTTCATGGTGGACGGCACCGCCGGGTCCACAGTGGACACCCAGCGGCACACCGGGTTCCTCAAGGGCATCGGGCTGACCGACGCGTCGCCGGAGATCAAGGGCAAGACGCCCGCGAACGGCGACCAGAGCCTCGCGCAGCAGGGCGTCGAGAACCTGCTGCAGCGCACCACCGACATCAACGCCGTCTACACGATGAACGAGCCGATGGGCCGTGGCACCTACGCGGCGCTCCAGGCCCGCGGTCTGGTGAACCAGATCGTGATGGGGTCGATCGACGGTGGCTGCGAAGGCGTCAAGAACGTGCGCGACGGCCAGTACGCCGCGACGGTCATGCAGTTCCCCAAGAAGATGGCCGAACAGGGCGTCCTCGCCGCCGTCGAATACGCCAAGACCGGGAAGAAGCCGAGCGGGTTCGTCGACACCGGATCCGCGGTGATCACGGACAAGCCGATCCCCGGCGTGGAAAGCCAGGACACCAAGTGGGGCCTCGAGAACTGCTGGGGGACGAAGTGACTACCGCAACCCTCAAAGGCAACGAACGCCCGTCCATCGGTGAGTTCTTCCTGCGCGCGCCCGCGGTCGGGCCCGCGCTGGCCCTGCTCGTCGCGATCGTGGTGTTCTCCCTTTCGACCGACACCTTCCTCGACCTCGACAACCTTTCCCTTGTGGTGCAACAGTCCCTGGTGGTCGGCACGCTCGCCCTCGGGCAGACGCTGATCATCCTGACCGCGGGGATCGACCTGGCCAACGCGGCCGCGATGGTGCTCGCGACGCTGATCATGGCGAAACTCGTGGTCGGCGGCGTCTCCGGGATCTGGGCGCTGCTGCTGGGAATCGTGGCGACGGTGGTGATCGGCATGGTCACCGGTTCGCTGGTCACCCGGATCAAACTGCCGCCGTTCATCGTCACGCTCGGTCTGCTGACCGTGCTCACCGCGGCCGCGAAACTGTTCGCGAGCGGGCAGGCCGTCCCGGTCGCCGACGAGCTGCTCAAATGGCTCGGCACCCGCCGGTACCTGTTCGGCGGCATCCCGATCACCTACGGCATGACGCTCGCGTTGCTGATGTACCTGGGACTTTGGTACGCGCTCACGCGGACACCGTGGGGCAAGCACGTCTACGCGGTCGGCAACGCGCCGGAATCCGCGCGGCTGTCCGGGATCAAGGTCAACCGCACGATCCTTTCGGTGTACATCGTCGCCGGCGTGATCGTCGGGATCGCCGCCTGGCAGGCGCTCGGCCGCGTGCCGAACGCCGACCCGAACGCCTTCCAGCTCGGCAACCTCGACTCCATCACCGCGGTGGTGCTCGGCGGCGCGAGCCTGTTCGGCGGCCGGGGTTCCGTACTCGGCACGATGATGGGCGCGCTGGTCGTCGCGGTCCTGCGGTCCGGGCTGACCCAGCTCGGGGTGGACGCGCTCTACCAGGACGTCGCCACCGGTGCCCTGCTCATCGGCGCTGTCTGCGTCGACCGTTTCGCGAGGAGGCGGCAGTCATGACGACACCCACGTTGTCCGCGCAGGGCCTGGTCAAACGCTATGGCCGGGTCACCGCCATCGACGGTGCCGACTTCGAACTGTTCCCCGGCGAGGTGCTCGCCGTCGTCGGCGACAACGGCGCCGGGAAGTCGAGCCTCATCAAAGCCCTTTCGGGAGCGGTGATCCCGGATTCCGGTGAGATCAAAGTGGATGGTCAGACCGTCCACTTCAAGTCCCCTTTGGACGCTCGCCACTACGGGATCGAGACGGTGTATCAGGATCTCGCCGTCGCGCCCGCGCTCGACATCGCGTCGAACATGTTCCTCGGCCGGGAGAAGCGGCGTAAGGATCTCTTCGGGCAGCTGTTCCGGAAGCTGGACACCGCGAGCATGCGGGCCGACGCGCAGCGGATCCTCGACGAGCTCGGCATCAACATCAAGTCCATCACGCAGCCGGTGGAGACGTTGTCCGGCGGGCAGCGCCAGGGTGTCGCGGTCGCGCGGGCGGCCGCGTTCGGCACCAAGGCGGTGATCATGGACGAGCCCACCGCCGCGCTCGGCGTCGCCGAATCCGGCAAGGTGCTCGACCTGATCAACCGCATCCGCGAACGCGGCCTGCCGGTGGTGCTGATCAGCCACAACATGCCGCACGTGTTCGACATCGCCGACCGTATCCACGTGCACCGCCTCGGCAAGCGGGTCGCGGTGGTCTCGCCGAAGACGCACACCATGAACCAGGTCGTCGGTCTGCTCACGGGTGCGTTGAAGATCGGTGAGAGCGGCGAGGTCGAAGAGGTCGCTTCGGCCGTCCACACGGGGCTGTAGTGCGAGTGCTGCTGGCGGGCCTGTGCACCGTCGACCAGGTTCAGCGCGTCGCCGAGATCCCGGCGCCGGGCGAGAAGGTGCGTTCGCTGTCGATGGACGTCGCCGCCGGGGGGCCGGCGACGAACGCGGCGGTGACCGTGGCCGCGCTCGGCGCCGGGGCGACGCTCCTGACGGTCGCCGGTGCGCACCCGCTGGCGGCACTCGCCCGTGCGGACCTCGAAACCCACGGCGTCGACCTGGTCGACCTCGATCCCGGACGGCCCGATCCGCCCGCGATCAGCGCCATCGTCGTCCGTGACTCGGACGGGGAACGCACCGTCGTCTCGCGCAACGCCCACGCCTCCTCGCATTCAGTCCTCTCGATGCGGTCCTTGCACGCGCAACTACCGCGTCCAGAGGACGAAATGCCCGGGTGCGTGCTCCTCGACGGGCACCATCCGGAGGTCGCCCTGGAGGTCGCGCACTGGGCGAAGGAGCGCGCGATACCGGTGGTGCTCGACGCCGGAAGCTGGAAGCCGGTCTTCCCCGAACTCCTGCCGCTGGTCGACATCGCCGCGTGCTCGTCGCTGTACCGCGGGGACGACCCTCGCGAGCATGGCGTTCCGGTGGTGATCACGACCGCCGGACCCGATCCGGTCCGCTGGTCGACGGCGGACGGATCCGGTGCCGTCCCGGTCCCGGTCACCCGGGCGCGTGACACGCTGGGCGCGGGCGACGTCTGGCACGGGGCTTTCGCGTACGCGGTCGCCCGGGACCAAGGGGAGGTCCCCGGCTGGATCGAGTTCGCCAACGAGGTGGCCGCCGAACGGGTGCGGCATGAAGGACCGAGGTCGTGGACGGCCGCGGTCGCGAAGATGGGAGAAGTACTGCCATGACAGCCATGCCTCCGGTGTTCGAGGACCTGTTGAGCAGGGCTCAGACGCTGGCGAAACCGGGACAGCGCAGCGTGCTCGGCATCGTCGGCGCCCCCGCGTCCGGCAAGACGACGCTGGCCTGGGGCCTGGCGAAGGCGCTGGGCACGAGGGCCGCGGTGGTCGGAATGGACGGCTTCCACCTGGCGCAGGTGGAACTCCAGCGGCTCGGGCGCGTGGAGCGCAAGGGCGCGCCGGACACCTTCGACGCCGCCGGGTACGTGCACTTGCTGCGCAGGCTCGCCGAAGGCCGCGAGACGGTCTACGCGCCCGAATTCCGCCGGGAGATCGAGGAACCCATCGCCGGCGCCGTCGGGGTCACGCCGGACGTGCCGCTGGTCATCACCGAGGGTAACTACCTGCTCATGCAGGACGACCCGTGGAGCGGCGTGAAGCCGATCCTCGCCGAGTCCTGGTTCCTCGCGCCGGACGAACCCGAGCGCATCGAGCGGCTCGTCTCGCGGCACCGCCGCTACGGCCGTTCCCTGGTCGAAGCGCGTCGCCGCGCGCTCGGTTCCGACCAGCGCAACGCCGATCTGATCGCGTCCACCAGCAGCCGGGCCGACCTGGTCCTCGAGAACCTTCCGCTGGTTAACTTCGCCATATGAGTGGTGTTCTCGTCGTCACCGGCGGCAGCAAGGGCATCGGCGCGGCGGTCTGCGAGCTGGCCGCCGCGCGCGGTTACGACGTCGTCGTCAACTACGCGGGTGACGTCGAAGCGGCCGAAGACGTCGCTTCGCGCGTCCGGAAGCACGGCGTCCGGGCGATCACCCAGCGCGGCGATGTCGCGTCCGAAGAAGACGTGGTGGCCCTGTTCGACGCCGCCGTCGAACTGGGCCCGCTCGCCGGGCTGGTCGCGAACGCGGCCATCACCGGCAACACTCCCGGCAGGTTCGACGAATACGACGTCGACGTCGTCCGTCGCGTCGTCGATGTCAACATCACGGGTGTCTTCCTGTGCGTCCGCGAGGGCATCCGCCGGATGTCCACCCGGTACGGCGGGGACGGCGGCGCGATCGTGACCCTGTCCTCCACCGCCGCGCGGACCGGCTCGCCAGGGGAATGGGTCCACTACGCGGGCACCAAGGCCGCGGTCGAAACGATGACCTACGGCGTGGCGCAAGAAGTCGCGAAAGAATCCGTCCGGGTGAACGCCGTCGCACCAGGGATGATCCACACCGGACTGCACGCCGCGGCGGGTCTGCCCGACCGGATGGAGCGGATCGCGCCGACCATTCCGATGGGACGGGCGGGCGAGCCCGGCGAAGTCGCGGAAGCCGTGCTGTGGCTGCTTTCCCCGGCCGCGTCGTACACCACCGGGACGGTGCTGACCGTCGGCGGCGGCCGTTGACACCCGGGGCCACGGCGCGGTCACGGGGCGATATCGGCTCCGCGTGCGGTTCAGCCACTTTTTAACACTGTTTCCCGGCGGATATCACGATTCATGTGGGAAGTCGGCGGATCACCTCGTGGCTCCAGGCGCCTGTGTCACCCTGGTGGCGCCCCCAAGCTCTTGATCAGGACGGTCATCCCCGATGTCCAAGCTCATGTCTGTGCACCACCTGGCACTCACCGTGACCGACGTGGACCGGAGCGTGCCCTGGTACGCCCGAGTGCTCGAACTCGAGGAGTTCACGCGTCGTGAGGACCCCGAAACGGGGCTGCGGAAGGTCGTGCTCAGGTCGCCCAGCGAGGGTTTCGCGGTGGTGCTCGTCGAGCACCAGGACACCGAGCGGCCGCGGTTCGACGAACGGCGGACAGGTCTGGACCACGTGGCGTTCAAGGTCTCATCGCGCTCGGAGCTGGCCGAATGGGAAGCGCGGCTCTCGGAATACGGCGTCGTCCACTCGCCGTCGAAGGGCTCCCGGACCCTGGAAGGCTCGTCGGTCATCGTCTTCCGTGACCCCGACGGTATCCAGCTCGAAATCTGGGCCGATCCCGAGGTTTAGGCGGTGCTCTCCTCGGTCTCTTCGGCGGGACGCCGCATTTCCTGGCGGTAGCGGATCACGCCGTAGGCCGTGCCCACCACGAAGAACGCGACGCTCACCCAGAGCGCGACCGTCTTCACCCACGGAAGCTGGTCCAGCAGGCCGGCGCCGTAGTAGCCGAGCAGCACCAGCGTCGGCACCCAGAGCAGCCCGCCGAGCGCGGTCGCGAGCGCGAACCGGCGCGGATCCATCCGCGCGGTCCCCGCGATGAGCGGCGCCAGCGTGCGGATCCACGGGATCCAGCGCGCGGCGACGATGGCGAAGAACCCCTTGCGATCCAGGAAGGTCCTGGCGCGGTCCAGGTTGTGCCGGTTCAGTACCTTGCCGCCGCGGCGCGCGATCAGTTTCGTGCCCGTCGACCGCCCGATGTAATACCCCACCTGGTTGCCGAGGATCGCGACCAGCAGCGCGGCGGCCGACAGCAGCCACGCGTTCAGGTCGGAGCCGTGCTGCGCGAGGACGACCCCGGCGGCGAACAGCAGGGAGTCGCCGGGCAGGAAAAGTCCGATGATCAGCGCGCACTCCACGAAGATGAAGCTGAGCACGATCACCCAGACGAGCACCGGCCCGGCGGTGTCGAGCCAGCTCACGCCGATGCCCGCGGCCTCGGTGTACACCTCACTCACGACGCGAGCCTACGTGTACTTCGCGAACCGCATGCGGCCGAACCGTGGAATCGGGGTGTCCGAAAGGTCCGGTCATGTGCCCCACCCGTGCTATGAAAGGTCCTTTCCTTGCAAATTTCGCAAGGAAAGGACCTTTCATAGCGCTCGGGACTAGTGCTCGACAAGCTCGTCGAGCGCCTGGTCGTAGCTCAGCCGGACATCGTGTTCGGCCTGGTCACCGCCCAGCAGCTCCACCCGGCTGGTCGCGGGCGGGTAACCGCTGGCGATCACCGTGTAGGTCCCGGCGGGCAGGTCGCTGACCGTGTAGTTGCCCTCCGCGTCGGTCCTCGCCACGGCCGCGACGCCACCCGAGGAGTCGAGCACGGTGATCCGGGCGTCCGGCACCACCCGGTCGCCGTCGGTGCGGGCGACCCCGCTCAGCAGGATCGTGCTGACCAGCTCGAAGTCGTGGCGCAGCACCCCGGCTCCGGTGGCGGTCAGCGTCGCCGCGACCGGCCGGAACCAGCGACCGCTGGCGACGAGCGTGTACCGCCCGCCCACGATGCCGGCGAACGAGTAGACACCGTTCTCGTTCGTGTGCGTCCTGGCCACCTGATTGCCGTTGTGGTCGATCAGGGTCAGCGCCGCACCCGCGACGTTCGTGGCGTCGTCCCGGCGGACATGCCCGCTGATCTGCGCGGATCCGGCCCGGTACGCTCCGTTCCCGTTGGTCATCGCGTGCTTCCCGGCCTCGACGGGCGCGGTCACGACCGTCTTCTCCGACGCTGTTTCGACAGGCGCGTCGTCCTCTTCAAGGAGTGCTTCGCCGCCTTCGAGAGCCGAAGCCGCCGAAGGAGCGGAGCCGCCGAGAAGTGGGATCTCCTTCATGAACATCAGGACCAGCGTCGCCAGCAGCGCGACCGCGCCCGCCACGTAGAACACCGTGGTGATCGACTCGGTGAAGCCGATCAGCACCGGGGTCTTGATGGCCTCGGGCAGACTCGCGATACCGCTCGTGTTCGTGGTGAGGTCGCCCAGCGCCGCGGCGCCCTCACCGGTCGGCGCGTTGCCGCCGAACGCCTTGGTGATGTTGCCCGGCAGGACGTTGAACAGGATCGTCAGGAACACCGCGACACCCGCGGTACCACCGATCTGCCGGAAGAACGTCGCCGAAGCGGTCGAGACGCCCATGTCGCTGCGCGGGCCCGCGTTCTGCACCGCGATGATCAGCGTCTGCATGCAGGAACCGAGGCCGAGCCCGATGATCGCGGCCGCGACGAGCGGGTGCCACAGCGCGCTGTTGTACTCGACCTGCGCGAAGAAGAACGCACCGCCCGCGATCAGCAGCGTGCCGATCACCGGGAACACCTTGTAGCGTCCGGTTTTGCTGGTGATCTGGCCCGAGATGATGGAGGCGCTCATGATGCCCGCCATCAGCGGGATCATCAGCAGCCCCGACTCGGTCGGCGAGAACTCCTGCACCACCTGCATGTACTGCGGGATCATCATGATCGCGCCGAACATCGCGACACCGACGATGACGCCGCCGATGATCGCCACCGTGAAGGTCGAGTTCTTGAACAGCCGCAACGGGATCAGCGCCGCGTCCTTCATCAGCTTCTCGATGAAGATGAAGGCGACCACGCCGACACCGCCGATGATGTAGCAGAGGATCGCGTTCTGCGAGCCCCAGCCCCACTTGTTGCCCTGCTCGGCGACGATCAGGAACGGGACGACGGCGACGATGAGCGCGAGCCCGCCCCACCAGTCGATCTTGTGGTCGTGGCGCTGGTGCGGCACGTTGAGCACGCGGGCGACGACGAACAGCGCGACGATCGCGATCGGCACGTTGATCAGGAACACCCAGCGCCAGCCGGCGATGTCGTAACCGAAGACGCTGCCGAGCTTGTCGAAGTCGGCGAAGAACCCGCCGAGCACCGGGCCCAGGACGGTGGAGATGCCGAACACGGCCAGGAAGTAACCCTGATAGCGGGCACGTTCCCGCGGCGGCACGATGTCGCCCATGATCGTCATCGCCAGCGACATCAGGCCGCCGGCGCCGAGACCCTGGATCGCGCGGAACGCGGCCAGCTCGTACATCGACGTCGCGAACGCCGAGGCGACCGAGCCGATCAGGAAGATCGAGATCGCGGCGATGTAGAACGGCTTGCGCCCGTAGATGTCGGACAGCTTGCCGTAGATTGGCGTGACGATCGTCGAGGTGATCAGGTAGGCCGTGGTGATCCAGGCCTGCAGATCGAACCCGTTGAGGTCGTTGGCGATCCGGACGATCGAGGTGCCGACGATGGTCTGGTCGAGCGCGGCGAGGAACATGCCCGACATCAGGCCGATCAGGATCGTGACGATCTGACGGTGACTGAGCCGGGGACCATCTTCGTGGATGGCTGGCGGACTTTCTACTGCGGAACTCATTGCTTCAGGCCCCCTTGGCCTTCGACGCCGACGCGGGGTCGGCGAACTGTGGAGATGTTTTTTCGATGTCGTCGTTCAGCCGGTGGAACAGCGAGTTGAGGGTCTTGCGGTCCTCGTCGGACCAGTCGCCGAGCACCTCGGCGAGCCACTGGTTCCGCTGCTTGCGGTTCTCCTCGAAGACCCGGAGTCCTTCGGCGGTCGGTGCGAGCAGGCAGGCGCGGCCGTCTTCGGGGTCGGCCAGGCGCTCGACCAGGCCGTGCTGGACGAGGGAGCTCGACTGCCTGCTGATGGTCGAGATCTCGGAGTGCAGGAACTCGGCGAGTTTGCTGGTCCGCTGGGGGCCGACGTGGATGAGGCAGAAGAGGATCGCGTACGCGGCCCGCTCGATGCCGTCCGGTCCCTGCTTGGACACCTGGGACTTCGCCCGGTTGACCAGGCGCACGAGCCGCACGAGCTCGTGCCCGAGGGTGTCGGCCAGATCGAGGTCGGCCTTCGACCTGGTGCCGGGTGTCGTGGGTGTCATGGTGGTCTCTCGCCGGTTGCTTGGTCACTGCAACTAGTTGCCTAGAGCAAGGATGTTCCTCCCCAGGGGTGCTTCGCAAGAAGAAAGTGACGTTGTGTGTCCGATGACACTTTAGTTGCCGCATGCAAGCACATTTATTCGTGCATGTTTGTCCGGTTCGCCCTGAGCTGCACTTTTGCTTTGATGGAGGCATGACCGACTCCGCGCTCTACGCGATCCTCGCCGCCCGCAACTTCGGCACCCTCGCCACCATCAAGCGGGACGGCAGGCCGCAGCTGTCGACCGTCAACTACCTCTACGACGCGGACGCCGGCGCGATCCTGATCTCGATCACCGCGCCGCGCGCCAAGACCAAGAACCTCCAGCGCGACCCGCGGGCGACATTCCACGTGTCGACCGAGAGCGGCGACGGCTACGTCGTCGTCGAAGGGACGGCGGTGCTCACGCCGGCCGCCGCTTCGCGCGACGACGCGACCGTCGACGCGCTCGTGGACCACTACCGGCGGGCGCGGGGCGAGCACCCGGACTGGGACGAGTTCCGCGACGCCATGGTCGCCGACCAGCGTGTTCTGCTCACCATCCCGATCGAGCGCGTCTACGGGATCCAGATGTAGATCTCCCGCGTTTCGTCCTCTGGATGCGGTCCTTGCGCGTGCGACTACCGCATTCAGAGGACTAACCGCGTCTGGGCTGGAGGCGGGCCTTGATCTCGTCGATCCGGTCGAGCAAGGGGCTCGCGTCGTCCCGGCCGAGCGCCGCCCGCAGGTAGAGGCCGTCGCCCACCAGGATGATCAGCTCGGCGGTGAGCGGGTCGTCGACATGCTCGCTGACCAGGTCGTGGATCTTCTGGTTGTAGACCTGGACGATCTGGGCGACCCGCGGTTCGTTGAGCATGATCCGGATCGTGGCCATGGTCGTGCGGTGCAGTGGCTTCCGCTGGGTCACGTCGGTGATGGCGGTGCGCAGGTACCAGGAGACGACGCCTTCCGGCGCCTTCTGTGCCTGTTCGAGGTCTTCGTCCGACAAGGTGACGAGACGCTCCATCAGCCCGTCGACCAGGGCTTCCTTCGAGCCGAAGTGGTAGAGCAGGCCGCCCTTCGAGACGCCCGCGTGCGCGGCGACGGCGTCGAGGGTGACCCCGCCGGGGCCTTGCTCGATGAGGATCTCCTCGTACGAGTCGAGGATGCGTTCCTTCGCGGTGGGCTTCGCCATATCAGTTGACTATACCGTCTGGACGGTTTACTTTCGAACGAGACGGTAACTGTACCGTCCAGACGGTTTAGCTAAAGGAGAGTGCGCCATGGCGAGGCGCAAGCAGTGGTGGGCGTTGGCGGTACTGGTGCTTCCGGTGCTGCTGATCAGCGTGGACATGACGGTGCTCGGGTTCGCGCTGCCGTTCCTGTCCGAGGATCTGGCGCCCACCGGTGCGGAGCAGTTGTGGATCGTCGACATCTACTCGTTCATGCTGGCAGGCCTGCTGGTCCTGATGGGCACGCTCGGTGACCGCATCGGCCGTCGCAAGCTGCTGCTCATGGGTGCCGCGGCGTTCGGCGCCGCATCGGTGCTCGCGGCCTTCTCGACCAGCGCGTTCATGCTGATCATCGCCAGGGCGCTGCTCGGCGTGGGCGGCGCGACGCTGATGCCGTCGACGTTGTCGCTGATCCGCAGCATCTTCGTCGACCCGAAACAGCGCCGGACCGCGATCGCCGTGTGGAGTGCCGGGTTCTCCGGCGGGATGGCGCTCGGGCCGGTGCTCGGCGGCTGGTTGCTGGAGCACTTCTGGTGGGGTTCGGTCTTCCTCATCAACGTCCCGGTGATGGTGATCCTGCTCGTCGTCGGCCCGTTCCTGCTGCCGGAGGCGCGTGACCCGAAGCCGGGCCGCTTCGATCCGTTGTCGGCACTGCTGTCGCTGGCCGCGATGCTGCCGGTGGTCTACGGCATCAAGCTGGTCGCCGAACACGGCTTCACCTGGAAGGCCGCGGTCAGCGTCGTGATCGGGCTCGCGCTCGGTGTCGTGTTCGTCCGCAGGCAGAACAGCCTCGACGAGCCGATGCTCGACCTGAAGCTGTTCTCGAACCGGGCCTTCAGCGGCTCCGTCGTGACGAACATGCTCGGTGTGTTCGCCATGGTCGGCCTGCTGTTCCTGGTGCCGCAGTACCTGCAGCTGGTGCTCGGGCTGAGCCCGGTCGTCGCCGCGCTGTGGATGCTCCCGGCGACGGTCGCCGGTGTCGCCGGTGCGCTCCTCGCGGCTTGGCTCGCGAAGCGGATCCGGGTATCGCTGCTGGTCGGCGGCGGTCTTCTGGTCGCGGCAGTCGGCTTCCTTGCGTTGACCCAGGTGTCGTCCGGCGGTGGGCTCGCGTACGTCGTGGTGTCGTTCACGCTGCTCGGTGGCGGTGTCGCGCTGTCGGAGACGCTGACGAACGACCTGGTCATCTCGGCCGCTCCGGCCGAACGCGCCGGGGCCGCTTCGGCGATCTCCGAGACCGGGTTCGAGCTGGGCGGTGCGCTCGGCACGGCCATTCTCGGCAGTGTCGCGACCGCGGTCTACCGGTCCGGCCTGCCGGAGGGGACGGCCGAATCCGCACGGGACACGCTGGGCGGCGCGGTCGCGACGGCGCAGCAGCTCGACCCTGTCGCGGGGCAGGCGCTCCTGGAATCGGCTCGCGAAGCCTTCACCCAGGGGGTGCACGTCACCGCATGGGCGGGTGTGGCCGTGCTCGTCTATACAGGTGTTCAGGCCTTCATTCTGCTCGATCGGAAAAAAATTTCCGCAGTGCGGATCTAATCGAGCTTACGATGGGGGTATGAGCAACCATGCCCTGGTCACCCGGCTCCGCGAGCGTCTCGGCGACGCCGCGGTGCTCACCGAAGCCGACGTCACGGACGCCTACTCGCGCGACATGATGCCGCTGGCCGACAGCGGCAAACCCCTCGCGGTGGTGCTGCCGTCCGACGTGGAGGGGGTGCAGGCCGTGGTCAAGGCCTGCGCGGCGTTCGAGGTGCCGATCGTGCCCCGCGGCGCCGGCAGTGGTCTGTCCGGCGCCGCGAACGCGATCGACGGGTGTGTCGTCCTGGTGCTGACGAAACTCGACAAGATCGTCGAGATCGACGAAGGCAACCGGCTCGCCGTCGTGCAGCCCGGCGTGGTGAACCTCGATTTCCGCAACGCGGTGGAGAAGCACGGCCTGTTCTATCCGCCGGACCCGTCCAGCTACGACTGGTGCACCATCGGCGGGAACCTGTCCACCAACGCCGGTGGACTGTGCTGTGTGAAGTACGGCGTCACCACGGATTCCGTGCTGGGCTTGGAAGTCGTGCTCGCCGACGGCTCGGTGCTGAAGACCGGGCGGCGCACGGTGAAGGGCGTCGCGGGCTACGACCTCGCGCGGCTCTTCGTCGGCAGTGAGGGCACGCTCGGCGTGATCACGCAGGCGACCGTCGCGCTGAAACCGTTGCCGCAACTGCCCGCCACCCTCGTCGCCGCCTTCAACAGCACGGAGGCCGCGGGCGAGGCCGTCGCGCGAGTCGTGCGTGAGGGGCTGGTGCCGTCGCTCATGGAGATCATGGACGCGACGTCCATCAAGGCGGCCGAGGCCTACCTCAAGACCGACCTCGGCACGAGTTCGGACTGCAAAGCCTTGCTGCTCGCGCAATCCGACTCCGGCGGCGAGGTCGCCCGCCGGGAACTCGCGGCACTGGAACAGATCTGTGTCGACTGCGGCGCGGATCTGGCCTACGCCACCGAAGATCTCGAAGAGGGCAAGATGCTGCTGCAAGCGCGGCGGGTCGTGCTCACCGCGCTGGAGATGTACGGCGTCTGGCTGACCGACGACGTCTGCGTGCCGCGCACGCGCATCGCCGAGCTGATCGCCGGCTGCGAGCGGATCAGCGAAGAGGTCGGGCTGCGGATCGCCGTCGTCGGCCACGCCGGTGACGGGAACATGCACCCGACGATCGTCTACGCGCCCGACTCCGAGGAGGAGTTCGCCCGCGCGAGGATCGCCTTCGACGCGATCCTCGACGTGGCCCTGTCGCTGGGCGGGACGGTCACCGGCGAGCACGGTATCGGCCGGATCAAACGTGAGTGGCTCGAGAAGGAGATCGGCGAGGTCGGCATCCGCGTGCACCGGCAGATCAAGCAGGCACTGGACCCGGGGAACCTCTTCAACCCGGGCTCGATGTTCTCCCTCTGAAGCTCGTGAGGGCGAAGTGTCGGCTCATGACCACTGCCTGGCCGACCTCTCGCGCTCCCATCCCGCCGAAGTACATGAAGGCCCCCTTCCTTGGGCGCGTGGTCAACAACGTTCCGTCTTCTGTCA
>NZ_JBHVKW010000144.1:0-16800 GCF_042797905.1 Amycolatopsis sp. NPDC057786 | reverse complement strand
CTCACAGCATCGGATGCCATCACTGTCCGTACCCATCCCGCCGGATTTCACCCCCGGCGTGTCGGGCCGGAAACACCGCTCACGACACAGTCCCCATCGCGGAACGACTGCGAAGCGACGCGCTGACCGTCGAACACCCGTGGTGGCCGCACCACTCCTGACCTTCACCGTCCACGGCCCGGTCCATTCGGCGCTGCTATGCGAGCCGGGTATGCCCGAAGAACCGAAGGAACCATGCTGTCGGCACCCGACCTCACCACTGCCCTGCCCGCGGCACAGGCCGCGATCGATCTTGCGGTCGAGCATGTCCTCAGCCACCGTCCTCGCTCGATCCGGTACAAGGGCGACCGCGACCCTGTATCCGAAGTGGACGAGGGCGTCGAACACGTTGTCCGCCAACGGTTGATTGCCGACGGGCACACCGAGATCGGGTTCCTCGGAGAGGAAACCGGCGCGGTTGGTAGCCAGAAGACCTACTGGGTTCTCGATCCCATCGACGGCACGATCAACCACCACCACGGCAGTCCCTTGTGTGCGATCGCCCTCGGGCTCGTGCACAACCACCGGCCCATCCTCGGCGTCACCGCGCTTCCTTTTCTCGGGCACCGCTACTGGGCGACCGACGGGCAAGGCGCCTACCGCGACGGAGAACTCATCGCCGTCTCGGCCACCGAGTCGCTCGATCGAGCCCTGATCGGGTTCAGCGACTATGGCAGCGGCCAGGACACTGCCCTGCGAGACGTGCTCTGCTCTACTGTGGACCGGGAACTCACCGCACGGGCACAAGGGCTTCGTCGCTACGGCTCTTCCGCACTTGACCTCGTCTGGGTCGCCGACGGCACCCTTGACGCCTGCGTCCTGCTCGGCAACCGGACCTGGGATACCGCGGCCGGGGCAGTCATCGCCCGCGAGGCGGGAGCCCTCGTCTTGGATGCCGACGCCAGCCCTCACACCACCCGTTCCCGGTGCGCGATCGCCACCACGCCGGGACTTCGCGACGAGTTGCTGCCCTTCCTGCGGGTCTTGCGTGGCACCCGTTTTTGGCCCGATGACGACCGACCCGAACCCGTCATGAGTCCGACCGGCTTGCCGCAGAGCGGTGAACCGTAGTGAGGAGCCGGACACGAAGGCGGACGCGATGGTGATCCTGCCGAGTCCTCGCTGGTCGCCGGAAACCCCCGGACTGTCGTTCGATGCTGTCCACGGTAAGGCCGCGCGCCGCCATGCCGACAACGGACCACTCACCGAGTACCTCCCCAGCCTTGGACAACTGCCCGCCACGGGGCCGTCCGCGCTTCCGCTGGACCTCGACGAGGAACGGGCCGCCGCGCGTCGGGCCGCGCTGGAGGGACCGCGGCCCGACGACGAGCACCTGGCGCTTCTCGACCGCGTGCTGCACGCACTGCGCCGCCTGTGACCAGCGCCGCCGCGACCTTGGCTGGAGTCCGTTTCATGCACCCGGCAACCGATGGCCTCACGATTCCCGACCCGATCCCGGACGCTTCGATCTTCCAACCCGCGCCGTGGGTCGCTCCGTCTTCCGAGCAGCTTCCCTTCCTCCGCCGGCGGCTTCACGAGCACTACACCACCATCGCGGCCGAGGGCGCCCAGCAAGGACGAACAGGCCAGGTCGCGCGAGCCGCCGCGGTGGAGAGCGAGGATCGGGAAGTACGCCGATACGCCCGCGATGAAGCCGGCCGCCTCAAGAACGCGAGCCTGACGTGGGTCGACCACGAGGCGATCGAGATGGCCGTGACCTACTCGTCCACCCCGTCCACCGAACCCGCCAGCCCGGACCGAATGCCCAGCATGACCGGCTTCATGCTGTTCGAGAGCTGCATCGGCGGCGCCCTCTATGACGCCGCGCGTGCGCAAGACCTGCCAGGCTCAGGATGGACACCAGCCCCCTGGCTCTACGACGTCTCCGGTTACGTCGAGGCCCCAATCGTCGCCATCAGCTGGTCACGCCTGCCACCGCCGCACGAGGACCGGGTCCAACTGTCGTTCTACACCCCAAATCGGCCGCCCCAATGGGACGGCCTGCCCCCGGACACGTTCGTCGCCCAGTGGGCAGCGACAAAGACCTGCTACAGCGCGGGCTACTTCGCCGACCATGTCCGCACTGTCTCGGCCCGGATGAGCCCGATGCCGGTACTCGCTACCTTCACCGCGACCCTCCAGTTCGGTGAACTGCTCCCCGAACCCGACGCGAACCACTGCGCCGGGTGGGTCCAGACCGTCTACGGCCTATGGCAATTGCTCGACCACAAAGTCAAGAAACCGCTGACCCAGACCGATGTGATCGCAGCTCCGCGATCAGTGACCCGAGGCGACGGGTCTATCCCGTGATCGGTGTTTCCGGCGTTGTTGATCAGTAGGTTTCGGCTCCCGGCCAGCGGTCACCGAACGTGATGGCGAACGCGTTGATCACGGGTTTCCAGCGCATCGTCCATCGGGCGCGGCCTGACCCGGTCGGGTCCAGGCTGCGGGTCACAAGATACAGGCACTTCATCGCGGCCTGCTCGGTCGGGAAATGCCCGCGTGCGCGGATCGCCCGCCGGTAGCGGGCGTTCAGTGATTCGATCGCGTTCGTGGAGCAGATCATCGCCCTGATCTCGACGTCGTAGTCGAGAAACGGCGTGAACTCGTCCCAGGCGTTGCGCCATAGACGTATCACCGCTGCGTGCTTCGCGCCCCATTTCTCTTCGAATTCGTCGAGAGCGGCCAGCGCGGCGTCCGGGCTCGGTGCTGTGTAGATGGGTTTGATGTCGCGTTTGACCGCGTCCCAGTCCCGGCGGGACACGAGCCGGAAGGTGTTGCGGATGAGGTGGACGATGCAGGTTTGCACAATGGTTTGCGGCCATACATTGGTCACCACATCCGGTAGGCCTTTGAGTCCGTCGCAGACGAGGAAGAACACGTCCCGCACGCCGCGGTTCTTCAGGTCGATCAGGACACTCATCCAGAACTTCGCGCCCTCGCCACCAGTGCCATCCACAGGCCCAGGACGTCCTTGCGGCCGTCCACGGTGACCCCGATGGCGGCATAGACGGGCCGGTTGGCAACCTGACCGTCGCGAACCTTGACATGGATCGCGTCGATGAACACGGCGACGTACACCGCATCCAGCGGGCGGGTAGCCCAGTCGTTCATGTCGCCGACGACCTTGTCGGTGATCCGCGAGATCGTTTCCTTGCTGACCGAGGATCCATAGATCTCGGCGAAATGCGCCGAGATATCCCCGGTCGTCAATCCCTTCGCATACAACGACAATACGATCTCGTCCACTTCGGTGAGCCGACGCTGCCGCTTCTTCACGATCTGCGGCTCGAACGTGCTCTCCCGATCCCGCGGTACATTGACTTCGACCTCGCCCGCGGCGTCTGAGATCACCGTTTTCGCCCGGGTGCCGTTGCGCACGTTCGCTGACTCGCGATCCGGGTCGGCCTGGTTCTTCTCGTGCCCGAGATGCTCGGTCATTTCCTCGTTGAGTGCGGTTTCCAGCACGTTCTTGGTGAACAGCTTCAGCAACCCGTCCGGCCCGGTCAGCGCCAGCCCGCGGGCTTTCGCTTCGGCCACCATCGCCGCCGCGGCGGCCTGCTCCGGCGACAGCTCCCGCGCCGGCTTGGGCTCACGCTTGCGTGGACTCACAACCTCAGATGTCATCACTCACAGTGCCCATCCCGCCGGACCTCAGTCCGGCGTGTCGGGCCGGAAACACCGATCTTGGAACAGTCCCGAGGCGACGTCCTGTCAACGCTCTCTCAAAACTGACCCCCGGTGGGTTCGGGAAAATTGACCCCTTGGGTTGGTCAGTTTTGGTTGGTGCGGTTGTCTTTGGCGAGGAGTTCGCGGCGTTGGCGGGTGCGGTAGGAGTCGCCGGTGAGGGTGAGGACTTCGGCGTGGTGGACGAGGCGGTCGATCATGGCGGCGCTTATCTCGACTTCGATTTCCGAATCTTGCCGTTGACCTGGTATTTCGTGTCGTGGACAGGTGTCTTTGACTAGTGATCATCGGTGTTGAGGCGGGCTGTGCGGAGTTGGCCGTGGGCGTGGGCGAGCGCGTCGCGGAGTTGCTGGTTCTCGGTGCGAAGCTGGTTGATTCGCTCGTGCGCCAGGGCCAGACGTTGACGTAGCGAGTCGTCGGTGGCCTGGGTGACGGTGTTGCGGACGAAGTCGGCGCTGGAGCGGTGCTGCTGGAGCTGCTGGATCCGGTCGAGCAGTGCGGGTTGGGTGTAGATCCACGACCGCGAGACGCCGGCCTGGTTGGCGAGCCGTGCGACGGTCACGTGTTCTCCGGCGTCGGTCAGCTCGGTAAGCGTCTGCTGGGCGCGTCGCAGAGTTTGATCGTGGCGCTGGCGGGCGTGCTCGGCGAGATGGTGCGTATGGTCAGCAGGCATCGGAACCGTCCTTTCCGTTGCAGGCGCAGGACTTTCCGCCGCCGCTGCAGCCGCCCGATGTAGTCAGGCTGTCGATGATGGTCAGCAGGTTCTTCTCGACGGTCCGGTTCATCTCGGCCAGACGCTGATGGCCGTTGGTGTCGGCTTGGCTGATCAGAGCCTGGGTCTGCTCAAGCTGACGACGATGCTGGGGCAGGAACTCAGGCGTCGTGACGAAGACCGGACAGGTCAAACAGGCGTTGGCGAACTCGCACTTCTGCTGCAGCGGCAAGGCGCAGTAACCGTTGGGTAGCGCCATCTTCGCCCTGGCGAGGTTGTTCTTCATCCAGACCGCGTCGGCCAGCGGACCGGTGTCGGTGGCCAGCCGCTCACCGGCGATGTTGACCTTGCGGGCGCGTTCCCACTGCTCCCGGATGGTCTTGTCCGACAGCCGCGCGTAATGGGAGGTCATCGCGTGCGAGTCGTGGTCGAGCAGTCGGCGGACGGTCTCCTGCGGGACCTCGTTGTTGATCAGACGGGTGCCGAAGGTGTGGCGCCACTGGTGCGGCGTCACATGGACCTCACGGCCGAGCTCGTCGCGGACATCGCAGACACGCAACCACTCCCGCAGTTCTCCCCGGAAGGTTCCGGTGCTGAATGCCACCTTGCCCTCGGGGTTGCGAGTTGGCCGCGGCAGCAGGAACGCCGGGTCTTCGAACTCGTCGAGAACGGCCTTCTGCTGGTTGGTGATGGCCTCGGCCAGATCGGTGTCGATGGGGACGAACGCATCGCGGCGCATCTTGTGGTTGGTTGTAGCGCAGATAGGGCGCGCCCTGACCGTCGCGGACAACGCAGTCCAGCCGCAGGCGAGCTCCGTCACCGACGCGCAGCCCGGTGCTCATCAGGATCCGCGCCAGCAGACGACCACGGGAGTCGGCGAAGCGGACGAGGTTGTCGAGGTGCTCAAGCTGGACCATCACCGCTTCCGACAACGCCCGTGGTGGCCCCTTGACCAGGCGCGGGTAGTCCTCGGGGAACAGGTCGACCTGAGCAGACAGGCGAGATTCCCAGCCGTGCTGACGGGCCGAGCGCAGTAGACCGGCGAGGCTGCTGAGCTGACCGGTCCGGCTCTTCGGGTTGGGAAACCGTTCGACCAGGTGCGCCAGATGGACCTCGACCAGCTCCCGGGTCAACGCCTCGGGCCCACGCTGCAGAGCCGGAAACGACTGCGCGAACAGGGTGATCGCGCGGATGTCAGCGCCGACGGTCGCGACCGCGATCCCGGTCGAGAGCCGCCAGCGGGCCCACCGTTTGGTCAACTGCCGCAGCCAGATCGGCTCGATCCCGGTGAACCGGAACCGGGTGTCGCGTCCGGGGAACCCGAGCCTGCGCAGCAGCCAGACATCGCGCGGGAACTCCGCGTCCCAGCCCACACCCTCGACAAGGTCACGCAGATAGCCGATCGCGTCCAGCAGGAACCGGCGCTCGATATGGCCGCGCTCGCTGGAGAACCCGAGATAGGTGATCCAGGAATCGGGGCTGCGGTCCAGCAGCGAGGTGACGCCGCCGCCCGGCAGGGCTCGCAGCAGTCGCCGGATCGAGTGCGGCCTGGTGATCGTGCGGCGCTCGTCGACGCGGCATTGGATCGCGTAGGCGATCTCCAGCCGCATCGGCATCGGCAACCGGCGCAGATCGAACCGGTCCCGCCCGAACGTCGCGCAACCGAGCAGCCAGGACTCGATCGGCGGCCGGTGGGCGCGGATCCACCGATTCCGGTGATGGACACACAATCCCGCGTCGCCCTCGGCCTCCAGACCGCAGCCGGGGAATCGGCAGTCGGCCCCGGCCGGCAGCGGCCGGCCGCCGCCATCGGCGATCCACCGCGTCAGATCGACGCGGCCCTGCTGGTGCCAGCGATGCGCGTGGGAGTGGCAGAGGCCGTGCTCGCGGCGGCTGCGACGACATGTCGTGATCGCGCATTTCGGTGGTTGCTGTAGCCAGCGCCGGTTCGCCGGCGCCGCCTTGGCCCAGGCCTCAAGGTCGTCGGGACGGCCCTCGTCGATCCAGCGCTGATGATGCGCCGAGCACTTACCGAAGATCACCACGAGCCGCTCGCAGACCGGCACCAGGCACCGGGGTCCGCCAATCACCGGGTCATCGGGGTCGACCACGATCACCGGCTGCGCGAACTGCGGCCGCAGCCGGGCCGCCAGGTCGGTGCCGGAGTCGTTGTCGCTGTTCGGAATCGGGTGCAGCTGCCTCATGCGGTCGGCCCCGTCGCCGCTGGCTCGTCGAGGAACCCGGCCGCGGCCAGGGCGCGACGAGCGTCCTCGACGCCCAGATGGGAGTAGGTGTCGACGGTGGTGCTGATGCTGGCGTGACCGAGCAAATGCTGCACGATCTCGGCGGCGACCCCGCGACGCAGCAACCCGGTGGCGTAGCTGTGGCGGAACAGGTGGGGCGAGAACGTGATCGCGGTGCGGTCCCGCAACCGGCGCACCAGGCGGTCGACAGTGGCGTAGCTCATCGGCTCGCCGACCGGTTTTCCCCAGAGGTTGACGAACACGTAGTCGCAGTCCAACAGCCCATACTCCTCGTGCAGGTAGTCGCTGTAGAGGCGGAACAGGTCGGCGTCGGCGGGAACTTCCCGTGACCACGTCTTTGCCCGCGCTCGGTTCACGTTCGTCCGGGGCCGGACCGCGACCAACCGGCGGCGGGCGTCGAGATCCTCGTGCCGCAACCCGAGTGCCTCACCGATCCGCAATCCCGTGCCCTTCAGCAGGCTCAGCAGGAACCTGTCCCGCAACCGGTCGCAGGAGTCGATCAGCGTCGTCATCTCCGCCTGACTCAGCTCCCGTGGCGGCCGCCGCTCTGCCCGCAGCGAGATCGCCCGGTGCCGCTCCGGCCGTGCGCCCAGGTGCGCCAGGAACGGCTGCCACGACCCGCCGCGGCGGCCCGGCCGCCACCGCGTCAGCAACTCGCCGAGCGCGACACCGTGCCGCTGATGGAACTCGTAGAACGACGCCAACGCCGACAACTTCCGATTCACCGTCGCCGCGGCGAGATTCGCCTCCACCCAGGGCAGCATCGCCACCCGTCCATCGCGGGCCTCGACCGGCAACCGCAGCCACGTCACGAACCGGCCCAGATCCTCCAGCACAACTCGATCCCACTGCAGGCCACGGCAGTGCAGGAAGTCGAAGTAGTCCCGCAGATCGTGGGCATAGGCGCGGACGGTGTTCGGGGAGCGATCGATCGCGGTCAGATGCGCCAGGAACCGGTCCGCCGGAACCAGTACCAGGCCGTCGGCCAGAACGGTCGCCGACTCCGTGCCCGAAGGCATCACGACCCGCTGCACCCTCAACGCTGATCCCGTCATAGACACGGCAAGGTAATCCGTCCACAACGAACGCCAGGGAGGCGCACCAACCCCATCGTGTACATCGTGGACGCTCAACCCGAGCGGTTAGATAACTGCGGCGACGACGTCGTCGGAGAAGGTCTCGCCCCAGCGTCCGAAGGGCAGGTTCGAGGTGACCATGACCGAGCCTTGCTCGTAGCGGGAGGCGATGAGCTGGAAGAACAGGTTGGCCGCGTCCTGGTCGAACGGGATGTAACCGACCTCGTCGATGATGATCAGCTTGTAGCGGCGGATCTTCTTCAGTTCGGCCTCGAGCCGGTTGGCGTGGTGGGCGTCGGAGAGGCGGGCGATCCAGTTGCTAGCGGTGTCGAACAGCACTGAGTAGCCGGCCTGGGTGGCCTTGACTCCCAAGCCGATGGCGAGGTGGGTTTTCCCGATTCCGGGCGGCCCGAGCAGGATCACGTTCTCGGCTTTGGCGACGAATGTGCCGGTTGCTAGATGCGCGAGCAGGTCGCGGCGCAGGGAGGGCAGGTGGTCGAGGTTGAAGTCTTCGAGGGTCTTGACCGCCGGGAAGTGTGCGGTGCGGATGCGCATCACGGTGCCTTTGGACTCGCGGTCGGCGACCTGGCGTTGCAGCAGCGCGGCCAGGTATTCCTCGTGCGACCAGTTCTCGTCCCGGGCTTGGTCGGCCAGTTGTTCCCAGAACGCCCCGATCGTCGGGGTTTTCAGCACTCTGGTCAGATAGGCGATCATTGATGGCGTGCCGTCTTTCGGCGCCAGGGCCTCGGTTTTCGGCTTGCTGGTAGTACTCACGTGTTGCTCACTTTCTCGGTGGGGTTGGTGAAATCGACGCCGAAGAGGGCGTCGTAGTCCGGCAGCGCCCGCAGCCCGACGGCATGCCCGTCGGCGTGATGACGGGTGGCTGCTTGACGTTTCTGCCGTTGGGCGCTGAGAGCCCGGCGCATCTGCGCAGCCGTGGCGGCATGGGCGGAATCGGTGATCACGCCGTGCTTGGCCCAGGACCGGTGATGGCGGGCAACGACCTGGCCCTCGCAGAACACGGTCACCTTGTCCGGCGACGCGGTCACATCGACGAACCTGCCGATGACCCGCGGATCAACGGAGTAGTCGACGGCGTCGACACGCACGTAGTAGTCGCGGCCGAGCCGGATGCGGTGGTTCAGCCCGATCTGCGGCGCGACCGGCGGCAACGGAAGCATCGACAGGTAGTCGGTCTCCAGAAGGTCGACCGGGCGGCCCTGGATCGAGCGGACGGTGCGCGCGTTGGCCCGCTCCAGCCACTCCCCGAGCTGGGTGTTGAAGTCCGCCGGGGAGGTGAACAGCCGGCCGGGCAGAAACGAGGTCTCCAGGAACCGGTTGTTGCGCTCGACCAAGCCCTTGAACTCCGGATCCCGAGGCGGAGCGAGCGTGATCTTCGTGGCCAGCGTTCCGGCGAAGGCCGCCGCCGGGGCGCTGACCCGTCCGGTCCCGCCGATCGCGGATTCCCGGTCCCACACAAGGGTCTTGGTCACCCGGCCGATCCCACCGATCAACTCCCACATGCCCGACAAGATGTCCCCGGCCTGCCGCGACGGGATCATCGTCGCGGTCAGAAACCGGGAGAACCCCAGCGTCAGCACCAACACCGGTAACACCCGCTCCTGCCCGGCCGCGACCGGAACCCTGGGCTCCGGGAACCACAAGTCGCACTGCGTGACCTGCCCGGGTTCGTAGACCACCCGGTCGACCGGGTCGATGCCTACGTACTCCGGCCGGATCGCCGCCAGCCGCTTCTTCAACGGCGACATCGAGTACGGCCAGCCGATCTTCTGCGCAACCACCGGTGCAGGCATCTTCGGCCATTCCTGCAACAAAGCCCGGATCTGCGGCTCGAACGCATCCGCCACCGAACCCCGCGGCGCCCGCTGATACTTCGGCGGCCGGTCCGACGACAACGCCGCCCGAACCGTGTTCCGCGCCACACCCAACCGTCTAGCGATCTCCTTGATAGGCACACCCTCCGCACGATGCAAACGGCGGATCTCAGCCCAGTCCTCCACGTTCAACACCTCATGATCATCAAGAGGGGTCAATTTTCGGAGAACCACAGGGGGTCAGTCTTCAGGAATCGTTAACACGTCCGAGCCGGCATCATCGCGACGATCGACGTGAACATCGTCCGGGTACACCCGCGGTTCAGGACCGAAGACCTGCCTCCCGACGACGGAGAGGACAACGCCGACCACGACACGTCGGACAACAGCCGCCGCTCGCCTCACTATCGCCACCGGTACTGGCGCGGCCCGTATCGAGCAAACATGTGTATGAACACCTGGGGGCATAGCGAAGGAAACTGTGAACACAAAGAGGTGCCCGTGGGTCGGCATTTGCGCGGGCCGGTCGGCGCACCATTCCGCGAGCGCGTCACGGAACTGCGCGGCTCACCGGCTCGTAACTCCGGCACCGGCCAGCCCAAGCCGTAGACCGCGACCTGCACGTCGATGATGAGGCGAGGCGCCCTCGGGCTCGATACCTCGCATGCTCCGAGGTAGTCGGCTCGAAAACATCAGAGCCAGCCTGCCTGTTACGCCTTCTCGGGCCGGCGGTCATGGCTCGAACCGGAAACCGTAGGTTCGGTCGCCGATGGGCACGCGACCGTAAGGTGATCGGCGCTGCAGGAGGATGCCCGCCAGCGCCTGGTCGACGAGGACTTCAAGATCGGCGATGCTGCGTCGTTCCAAGAGCATGACGTAGTGCGTGCGTGGAGGCTTTCCCTTGGGCGGTTGCCAGGCGGAGTCTTCA
This sequence comes from Amycolatopsis sp. NPDC057786, assembly GCF_042797905.1. Classification (NCBI taxonomy): domain Bacteria; kingdom Bacillati; phylum Actinomycetota; class Actinomycetes; order Pseudonocardiales; family Pseudonocardiaceae; genus Amycolatopsis; species Amycolatopsis sp. NPDC057786. Next base: position 6,259 of record NZ_JBHVKW010000144.1, on the reverse strand, counting down.
TTGATGCGGAGGCAATGTTCGACGCCGTGTCGTGGGCATCTCCAGACGGCGGGTATCTCGGCGTCTGTCGAGAATGGCACGGTGAACTCGTGTCCTCTTCGGCACGCGAAGCGGACTTGAATCCGCGGCGCCGGCCGCGCATCGCAATCCGGTTCGCCAGTGTGCGTTCCCAGGCGGTAGCCCCGCAAGACCCGTCTGGGCATCATGATCTCCGCTCGCGTATCGGATGGGCTGGTGTCGCGAGCCGTTCTCGTGCCCGCTGTCGCTGGGCTATGAGGCTTTGGGCTTGGTCCGGGTAGCGCCGCCGCGTCCACGCAGCACCACACCGAACTCCGACAGGATTCGGTGCACGAAGCCGTACGAGCGGTCGGTGGCCTCGGCCAGCGCACGGATGCTGGCGCCCTTTTCGTACTTCTTCTTCAGGTCAGCGGCCATCTTGGTGCGGGCCTCGCCGGTGATCCGGCGTCCCTTGGCCGTGGTGTGTGCTGCCATGCCGTTCGCTCCTCTTCGCGTTCAGGCGGTCGGTTGGTCGGAGTCGAGGGCGTCGCGCCGGGCGATGACGGTGGCCTTGCTCTTGTCGGCGCCGGGGCCGGCGGCGGTGTAGTAGTCGATGGCCTGGCCGTAGCGGCGGTGGGCCTCGGCGGTGTCGCCGAGCGCGGCGTGGACCTCGCCGAGCACGGTGCATAGGTCGGCCAAGTAGCCGACCGAGCCGTAGTCGCGCACGGCCTGCTCGATCGCGGCGAGCTCCGACACTGCCTCGGCGGCTTGCCCGTTCAGGGTCAGGGCCCGTGCCAGGTGCAGGACGGTGCGGGCGTGGCCGATGTCATCGCCGATGCCGGTGAACATGCTCGCCGCCAGCCGCAGGTGGTGGAGTGCGAGCGGGGCGTCGGCGACCTTGGGGTGCAGGGCAGTTTCGCCGAGGCGGCGGTGCCGCAGCGCGATGCTGCGGGCGTCGCTCATCCCCTCGGCGATTTCGAGGGCATGTTCGAGGTCAGGGAGGGCGGCGTGCGGGTCGTCGGCCTTGAGGTGGGCGCGGGCGCGGGTGGACAGCGCGCCGGAGTGCAGCCACGGGTCGCCGACTTCGGCGGCGCGCTCTACGGCAATCGTGCAGATGGCGACGGCGGCCTCGTGGTGGCCGAGGTTGGTCTCGCCGAAGCCCTGGCGGGTGCGGCAGACGACCTCCAGGATGTGCCCGGCGTCGGCCGCGGCATTGGCCCCGAGGAACTGCGAGCTCACCAACTCACCGGCGGTGTAGTTGGGGCGCAGCGGGTTCCACAGGACCTCGCCGAACTGATACACCAGCTCCGTCCAGCCCTGGTCGGCGGCGACCTGTTGAGCGGCGAGAAGGTTGGCGCGTTCGGTCTCGGCCCATTCCAGGGCGGCCTTCGCTGCGAACACGCCGGTGTCCAGACCGGTGTAGACGGGGCTGAACCGGCGAGGGAAAGGATTGATGATCTTGTCGGCCGCCGCCGCGCGCCGCAGGTACCACTCGATCATCCGGCGGCGCACCGCAAGCCGCTTGGCCTGGTCATCCTGGCCTGCCAGGGTTTGCACGTGCTCTCGCAGGACGTCGTGCAGCCGGTAGCGCTCGTCTCCAGTCTCGGTGACGAGGTTCGCCTCCACCAGCCGCCCGAGCCCGCGGCCGACCTCGGCGACCGGCACGTCGAGCCCGGCCGCGAGCGGCTCGGCGGTGAACTCGACGCCGGGATGCTCGGCCAGGCCGCGGTAGAGCCGGGCGGTGGTGGCGTCGAGGTCCTCGTAGCTCATCTGCAGCACTCCTTCAACGGACAGCTCGTGCGGGTCCAAAGCGCCAGTGGACGCCTCGGCGAGGTGGGTCAGGCGGGTGATCAGGCGCGCCGGGTCGCGCCGGGGGTAGGCGGCGAGATGGGCCCCGGCGATGGTTAAGACCAACGGGTGCCCGTGACAGCGGGTGGCCAGCGCATGCAGCAGCTCCTCGCCGATGGGCTGTCGGTCCTCGTCGAGGAGGCCGGTCAGGAGCGCGGCGCCGGTGGCGGCCGGGAAGCAGTCGAGGTCGAGGTGGCGGAAGCCCGCGATGGCCAGCTCGGCGAGCCGATTGCGGCTGGTGACCAGGATCGTGCCGCGCGCCGTGGCAGGTACCAGGGCCTGCACCTGCTCGGCGGAGCGGGCGTTGTCGACCAGCATGGCCACCGCCTTGTCCGAGGTGACCGTCCGGTACAGCGCGACCAGCTCGGCCACCTCGCCCGGCAGGTCGTCGGCGGCGACGCCGAGCGCGCGGAGCCATCCGGCGAGGACCTGCGCGGTGGCCGGTGGCGGGTGGCCGCTCCAGCCGTTGAGGTCGACGTGCAGCACGCCGTCGGGGTGGCGCTCGTAGTGTCCGTCGAGCCAGCGCACCGCCAAGCCGGTCTTGCCGACCCCACCCAGGCCGGTCACCACCACGCGGGTCGGGCCCGCCGTGGTGAGCAGACGGTCCAGCCGCTCCAATTCATCTACGCGGTCGACCCAGGTGTGCGCGGGCGGCGGAAGCTGCCGGGGCACCGGCACTCGGTGCTCGGGAGCGTGAAGGACGATGGTGTCGGCGGTTACCGTGCGGGCTTGCAGCACCTGGCCGTGGACCGATCCGGACACGGTGTTGATGTGCTCGGCCTCGTTCATGCTCGCTCCGCGGGCTCGGGACGGCGGTCGGCGAGCACGGCGTTGCCCCACAGGCACTCGCGTACGGGCAGGGTGAGCCCGTCCGGTCGCCACAAGCCGATCGGCGCCACGCCGTCCGGGTGTGGTTGCCACGGTCCCAGCAGGTCGGCGAACTGCCGCCGGCTTCGGTGGACGAGCGTGATCCCCGCCCTGGCGAGACAGTCCTCGACCGCAGCGGCCGACTCCAGCCCGAGGACGATGCCGTCGGCGTGTGAGCCGGCCAACAGCGAGCCGGGTGCCAGCCGCTCGTGGTACCTGGCCAATGCGGCGGCCGGATCCTCGGCGTCGGGCAGGCAATGCAACACCGACCCAGCCACCACGCCCACCGGGCGAGTCAGATCGAGCAGCCGAGTGGTCACGGCATGGTCGAGCACCTCGTCAACGTGCCGCAGGTCGGCCTCGATCACCCCGGTGCTCGGATCGTCCGCATGGACGATCAGACCGAGACCGGCGATGGCTATGGGGTCGCGATCGACGTAGACGACGCGGACGTCGGGACGTTCAGCCTCGGCGAGATGGTGCACGGGGCGGGTGCTGAACATGCCCGCACCCAGGTCGAGGAACTGCTCGATTCCTGCCGTGAGCATGTGAAGCACTGCGCGGCGGACGAAGGTGCGGCTCTCGCGGACGAATACGTCATACCCAGGCACCAGCCTGGTGATCTTGTCGGCCACGGCGCGGTCGGCCGCGAAGTTGTGCCCACCGCCGAGCAGGTAGTCGTAGATCCGGGACAGCGACGGCGCGTCGAGGTCTACCTGTTGAACAAGACCTGGCGCGTCCTCTTGCGTCGCCATCACCGTGAAGTTCTCCCCACCCCGCCTCGTCACCACGAGCCGACTCGCGCCATGCGTCTGGTCGATCCGGTAGCCGTGACCTGCGGGTCATCCGCACCAGCCGAACCGGCCGAGTCGATTTGTGTGGGCGATTAGACCGGCGACATCAAGATCTGAACCAGAGCGGCAAGGGGGCGCTGGTGAGGCGTTCGTGAGGCGGCACCACGCGTGAGCACGACATCAGCGGCGGCACGGTTCACCCGGCCGAGTGGCATCCCGATACATGACCCGCCGCCACCGTAGTCGAACATACGTGCGAGCGCGGTGGTAGTTTGCCCGACATGAGTTCGTCGCCTCCACCCGCCTCGCCGGACGGCGCACTGCGCTACCGGGTCGACCGCACCGGCACGACGATCGCCGTCCTTCCAGCCACCTGCAAAGGTGGCCGGCACCTCGTCATCCCAGGCGTCAGCAGGGCGATAGCGGTCGAGGACGAAGTCCGCATCGACTGCCCTGCCTGTGCGGCGGTGCCCGGAGCCGACCCGAGCTGGCGCCTGACGAGCAGCCGCCCCAGCCCGGACCGGGCCGAACTGGACGACGGTCCTTATGTTGATCTCATTCTCCATCGCGTGCGAGCGGCAGCAAGCGCGAGGTAGGCCGGCGATGTTGTGATCAACAGCCCGTTCACCTGCGGGAAGGCGAAGACCTTCACGGACACAGCCCGCCGCTCACCGCTGTTTGGGTCCGACTGGATGCGCTGTTCGCTCACCCCGTGGACGCTCTCCGTCACGTCATCGAGACCGGCCTCGATCTGACCGGCAAGGTCCAAGGACGGCTCCATGGACGCTTCCCGAGCGTCGAAGGCGACTGGCTCGGCGAGCTTCTCCAGGTCAGAGGTGACATCGGCGTAGGGTCCACCGGGTGAAGAGCGTCGTCGGGAGCACGTCCGAGGAGGACGGTTCAGAAGGTGACTACCCCGATGTGACCGTCGTGCCGTTGACGAGCCCAGCCGAGGCTGCTCGACTGGCGGCTCAGTACGACAACCAGGTCAGCCGCCTCTTGGCAAGCGAGTCAAGAGGTCAGCATGCACCCGGAAAATGCGCATGGGATCTCGTGACAATGGTCGACTTCCCCGCCGACCGCCGCAGCGCAGTCGCGTGGATCACCGCAGAGGCGATCATGAAGTTCCGATGCGGAAACTCACGAGCGTTCGCTTGTTGGCGCACAGCGGCCTTATCCGCGAATGCTGTAGCAGAAGACGATCGAGAGCTTGTCCTGTCGTTTCTCATCTCCGTCTTTGGTCGACCCGGCGCTGATGAACCCGGCGACACTAAGGTTAAGCAGGGAAAAAGCAATCATCTAGAGGGATTCGTCGCCGAGTGGCTGTGGCATCTCATCATGAAAGAACAGAAGGTCACACATCGCGAGCGTAAATACCTCAGCGAACCGAGCTACTCCGTGACAGAGCAAGGCGAGGATGGGTTCGCCGTCTATGCGCCACCAGGCACGAACATCTCACTCTTTTTCAGGCTGTGGGAAATAAAGAAGCACAACACAGAAAACTCGGTAGTCACCACGACTGTGCAACGTGCCTCTGATCAGCTCAACACCAGGGGCCTACAGTATCTGGCCAAGCTCACCAGTGCTCATCGCCAGACAGACGGTGATCTCGGAATTCTCTTTGCCGAGCTGGGTGATCTATGGATCAACGCAGACCCACGAGCAGGAGCCGGGGTCGGAGTTGCCACCAGCACTGTCAGCCCTCCCGAGGCGTGCTTCTCCCCACTGGAAAGCACCCTCGGCCAGTTCACCAACGCAGGGCAACTGGAAGGGCTGCTCTGCGTGATCGAAAACTTCACTGAGTTCGCCGTCGAAGTCAGGAGGATGGTATGGAGCGCGCTCTGAACCTGCCAGACCTCGTCGAAGCACTTGGTGCCCACCAACCGGGCGTCCTGCCGTCACCACAAGAGTTGGCGAGCCTGATCGCTGACGTCGAAATACGGGCCTTCCGCGGAGACTTCGCCGTTGACGAAACCCTCGAACGTGCCGCGTGGTACCTCCACGCCGTCGCATCGGCCTCCGAAGCCGCAGAGTTGTACACACCAGCACGACAGCGTCGGGCTTTCGCGGTAAGCGCTCACGTCTTCGACTTGACCTTGGCGGACCCCCGCCATGATGCACGTCAACGCCTGAACCTCGCTTTCGGTGCGCAAGTCGGCTACCGGCGGGCTGATCTTGATCCGAACGCGACAGCCGTATATCGCCGTGTCTCGGATCTATTGGTCGACAACACCCCACTTGTCGACCACGCTGAAACATTGGCAGTCGAGGCTGGCGTCGCCTTCCTCGGTCTCGACACGAGGTTCCTGTTCCCTCTACTTCGCAGTTGGCGACGCCAGCTCACCGAACTTGCCGCGACGGTCGAACTCGATGATCTCCAGTCGACGATGTTCGGTCCAGCGCAACAGATAGTACGAGCCGTGTGGTCGCTGCTGCGCTTCTTGGCGTTCGGTACCGGCCGTCAGCTGCCAGTAGCGCGAGCCGCTTTGCTGTCCGTTCTGGACGGTACCGCGGGAACTGGAGACCTTGACGCTCGCTGGGTAGCCGCGCACTTGTTGGCGATCGCCGATGGCCTCGAATCCGGCAGCCTCTACTCGATCCTTCCCCCTGGAACTCCGAATGCCGTGGCACAGGCGTTCTGTCTGGCTGACCCGCCAGTCCTAATACTGCAACGGCAGTTGGTCGTCGTGTGGTAGATCATCGTTGTGGTGGTCGATGTGGTGATGGGGCAGCTGGATCGGGTTCATGATCGG
>NZ_JBHVKW010000143.1:0-17049 GCF_042797905.1 Amycolatopsis sp. NPDC057786 | reverse complement strand
CGCCACCCGAACATCCCGCGGCAACCAACGACGACGTATCCCAGCCACCACAACACCTCCACATCAGATGCTGCGACGACCACTAGAACCCAAGCGGTTCTAACCGTCCTTACCACTCACGACGACCGCGGCGAGTGCGGCCAGGAACGCGTCCACCGTCTCCCGGTCCCGCACCGCGATCCGCAGGTACCGCTCGTCCAGCCCCGGGAACGTGTCCCCCCGCCGGACGGCGAAACCGCGCTCCCGCAACCTTTCCCGGACCCCGTCGGCGCCAGGCAGCCGGACGAGCACGAAAGGCCCCCGAGGCTCCCCCAGCACCTCGACACCCAATGTGGTCAGGCCCGAAACCAGGTACTCCCGGTCCGCTTCCGCGGCCACCGCCAGCTTTTCGGCTTCCTCCAGCGCCTCGGGACGGCAGCACGCCACCACTGCGACGGCGGCGAGCGACGACACCGACCACGGGGGCTGGACCGCGCGCAGACTGTCCACAACGGACTCGTCAGCCAGCACGTATCCGGCGCGCAGGCCGGCGATCCCCCACGTCTTCGTCAGGCTGCGGAGAACGACGAAACCCGGTTGTCCCGCAACACTTTCGGTCTCGCCGGGGACGGCGTCGAGGAAGGCCTCGTCGACGACGACCAGGCGACCCGGGCGGCCCAGCGCGAGCAGGTCCGCGGCCGGGTGCAGCACGGACGTCGGGTTCGTGGGGTTGCCGACGAAGACCAGATCGGCTTCGTCCGGGACACCGCCCAGCCGGAAGCCGTCGTCGGGTGACAACAGCACCCGGTGCACGGGATGGCCTGCCGCGCGCAGAGCGGCTTCCGGTTCGGTGAACTGCGGATGCACGACGACGGCGTGCGACGGCCGCAAAGCCGTGGCCAGCAACGTGAAGGCCTCCGCCGCGCCGGAGGTCACCAAGACTTGGGACTCGGGCAGCGAATGCCGGGAAGCGACCGCGGCCGTGGCGGCGGTGACGTCCGGATAGGCGGCGAGATCGTCCAGGGCCGCCGCCAGTTCGGCGCGCAGCCACGCCGGCGGCACCGGGAGACGGACGTTGACCGCGAGGTCGACGAGACCTTCGCCGACCTCGCGATCGCCGTGATGCCAGAGGTCGTAATCAGCCATGGGCGTGCACCGCGGCGGCGAACCGTTCGGCGAGTTCGGGGTAGCCCGCCCAATGGACGTGCAGGTACGAGGCGTGCAGTGACGCCGAGGCGAAACCGTCGGGCGTGCGATCCCAGCCCCACGCCGGGGTCGGGCCGCTGCCGGGTTCGATGATCGTGCGGTGGAATTCGTGCCCGGTGACGCGTTGACCCGCGACCGCGAGCACGCTGTCTGCGGGCGAGAAAGCCTTGCGGTAGCCGAGTTTCCCGCGTTTCGTCATGGTGGCCGAGGCGTCGAGGACGCCGGTCATCGGTGTCCCGTCGATGTCCTGGCACAGGTACAGCAGTCCGGCGCACTCCGCCACGACGGGCATTCCGTCACCGACCGCCCGCGCGACCGCGGTCCGCAGCGGGGCGTTCGCCGACAGCTCTTCCGCGTGGACCTCGGGGAAGCCACCGCCGAAGTACAGCCCCGCGCAGCCTTCGGGAAGTTCCTTGTCCTGCAAAGGATCCACGTCGACGACGTCCACACCGGCGGCCGCGAGCAGCTCGACGGCCTCGGTGTAGCGGAAGGTGAACGCTGGACCGGCCGCCGCGGCGACCACCGAACGGCGTCCGTCATGCGAGAAGGGAGGTCGCCAAGGCTCCCCCGAAAGCCGCGAAGCCGATCGGGCGACCTGCACGATCGCGCCGAGGTCCACCCCCTCGCTGATCCATCCCGCCAGCTCCGGCAGCAGCCGTTCCGACTCGCTTGCCCGCTCCGCCGCCGGGACCAGGCCGAGGTGACGGCTGGGCGCGTGGATCTCTTCGTTGCGGTACAACGTTCCCAGCAGCGGGACGCCGGTCGCTTCCAGCGCCGTGACGATCTCGTCCGCGTGCCGTTGCGAGCCCAGCTTGTTCAGGATGACGCCGGCGAGCCGGACGCGCGTGTCGTACTGCGCGAACCCGAGCACGGTCGCGGCGACACTGCGCGACGCGGCCGAGGCGTCGACGACCAGCACGACCGGCGCGTCCAGCAGCCGCGCCACATGCGCCGTCGACGCGTACCCTTCGGTGCCCAGCGCACCGTCGAACAGGCCCATCACGCCTTCGATGACCGCGATGTCGGCACCGGCGGAACCGTGCCGCAGCAACGGGATCAGCCGATCCTCGCCCTGGAGGAACGGGTCGAGGTTGCGCGGGGGCCGCCCGGTGGCGAGGGCGTGGTAGCTCGGGTCGATGAAGTCGGGGCCGACCTTGTGCCCGGAGACCTTCAGCCCCCGCGCCCGCAACGCCGCCATCAGGCCCGCGGCGACCGTGGTCTTGCCGTGCCCCGAACCGGGCGCGGCGATGACCACGCGATTCACCATTCGATGCCTCGCTGGCCCTTTTGCCCGGCGTCCATCGGATGCTTCACCTTCGTCATCTCGGTGACCAGGTCCGCCGCCTCGATCAGCTCCGGCGGCGCGTACCGGCCGGTGATCACCACGTGCTGGTGCCCGGGGCGCGATGTCAGCGTCGAGACTACGTCGTCCACTTCGAGCCAGCCCCATTTGAGCAGGTAACTGAATTCGTCGAGCACGTAGAAGTCGTGGGTCTCGGCGGCGAGACGGCGTTTGATCTCGGCCCAGCCCTCACGGGCGTTCTCGGCGTGGTCCTCTTCGGAGCCGGACTTGCGCGCCCAGCTCCAGCCTTCGCCCATCTTGTGCCACTCGACCGCGCCACCCTGTCCGGTGTCGTCGTGCAGCTTGCCGAGGGCACGGAACGCGGCTTCCTCGCCGACGCGCCACTTCGCCGATTTGACGAACTGGAACACGCCGATCGACCAGCCCTGGTTCCAGGCGCGCAGCGCCATCCCGAACGCGGCCGTGGACTTGCCCTTCATCTCGCCGGTGTGCACGGCGAGCAGCGGACGGTTGCGACGCTGGCGGGTGGTGAGGCCGTCGTTCGGCACGGTTTCCGGTTTGCCCTGTGGCATTACGCCGCCCTTCCCGAGATACGCGTGCGGACGGCGCCCGCGAGGGTGTCCGCGGCGACTTCGGCGACCGGGACATGTTCCGCGCCAAGGTGTTCCGCCAATTCGGCGGCGAGCCCGAGCCGCATTTTCCCGCTCTCGCAGTCCATCACGATCGAGGTCACGTTCCCGGCCAGCAGCCCGGCCGCCTGTTTCGCGCGCTGGACGGCGTCGGCGCCACTGGTCGCGCGGCCGTCGGTGACGACCACGAGCAGCGGGCGCCGCAACGGGTCACGAACCGCTTCGATGCGCAGAACCCGCGCGGCCTCAAGGAGTCCTTCGGCCAGCGGCGTGCGGCCACCGGTCGCCAGACCGTCCAAACGGGACGCGGCGGCGTCCACGCTGATCGTCGGTGGGAGCGCGAGTTCGGCGCCGGAAGCACGGAAGGTCACCAGGCCCACCTTGTCGCGACGCTGGTAGGCGTCGAGCAGCAGCGACAGCACGGCGGTCTTGACCTCGCGCATCCGCTGCCGCGCGCCCATCGAGCCGGACGCGTCGACGCAGAACAGCACCAGGTTGCCCTCGCGTCCTTCCCGCCGCGCGAACCGGAGATCCTGGGGCCGCACCACGAGCCCGGCGCCGCTGCGGCCGCGGGACCGCTGATGCGGCGCGGCCGCGCGCACGGTCGCGAGCAGATGCGGATGCCCGTCCTTGGTCCCGGCGGGCTGGACGCCGATGGTCCGCCCGTTGTCGGTGATCGCCCTCGACCGCTGTCCGGCGGCACCCTCGCCGGTGCCCTTCACCTCGAAACGCCTGGCACGAAAGGCTTCCCCGGCGCCGACCGGCTTCTGGTCACCGCCTTGGCCGCCACCCGACGGCTCTTGGCCGCCTTCCGACGGCGGCGGGCCCGAGGTTTCGCCACCCTCCGGCGGGGCCCCCGAACCGGGACCATCGTCGTCGGGACCAGGACCTTCCGGCTCGGCGTCCTGGAGCGCCTGTTCCAGCTGCTCCTCGGAGATCCCGGGCGCGTCGAAGGGATTGCGGCGACGGCGGTGCGGCAGCGCGAGCCGGGCGGCGACCCGGACGTCGTCGGTGGTCACCTCGGTGCGCCCGGCCCAGGCGGCGTGCGCGACCGCGGTCCGCGCGGTCACGATATCCGCGCGCATCCCGTCGACCTCGAAGGACGCGCAGACCTCCGCGATCTGCCGCAGCGCGTCGTCCGGCAGTTTGACCGAAGGCAGAAGTCGTTGCGCCGCCTCGATGTCCGCGGCGAGTTCGGCGTCGGCCGCGGCGTACTGGCCGGCGAAACCGTCGGGATCCGCTTCGTAGGCGAGCCGACGGCGGACGACCTCGACCCGCAGTTCGGGATCCCGGCTCGACGCGACCTCGACGGTGAGCCCGAAGCGGTCCAGCAGCTGCGGCCGCAGTTCGCCTTCCTCGGGGTTCATCGTGCCGATCAGGACGAACCGGGCCGCGTGCGACACCGAGACACCCTCGCGTTCGACGGTCGCGCGCCCCATGGCGGCGGCGTCGAGCAGCGTGTCGACCAGGTGGTCGTGCAGGAGGTTGACCTCGTCCACGTACAGCAGCCCGCGATGCGCGGCCGCGAGCAGCCCTGGCTGGAAATCGGTGACGCCGTCCGCGAGCGCGCGTTCCAGGTTCAGCGAACCGATCACGCGGTCTTCGGCCGCGCCGACCGGCAGCTCCACGAGCCGCGCGGGACGGCGGTGCGCGGGCGAACCTTCGGCGTGCGGGCCATCGGGACAGGCCGGGTCGGGCTCGACGGGGTCGCAGGAGAACCGGCACGCGTCCACCACGTCGACGCCGGGCAGCAGACCGGCCAGCGCGCGCACCATCGTCGACTTCGCCGTGCCCTTCTCCCCGCGCACCAGCACCCCGCCGACGGCGGGCGAGATCGAGGAGAGCACCAGCGCCAGGCGCAGATCCGGCATCCCCACAACGGCGGTGAACGGGTACGGCTTCACAGCTCTCCTGTCGTCGACGACCTCCGGCCGATCATCGCATAGGAATTCCGTCATCTAACGTGACCGAGGTGCGCGAAAAATCACCCCTGACGGTCGTCGGGATCGGGGCCGACGGCTGGCCCGGCCTGTCCGAGTGGGCCAAGGAAGCACTGCTCGGCGCCGACGTGGTCGTGGGCTCGCCGCGGCAGCTCGCGTACCTGCCCGCCGGGATGAAAAGCGAACCCTGGCCGAGCCCGCTCCTTCCCGGCCTGGACGCCTTCCTCGCGGAGCGGGAAGGCCGCGTCTGCGTGCTGGCCAGCGGTGATCCCCTGCTGTCCGGCATCGGCACGACGCTGATCCAGCGCGGTTACGACGTCGAGGTCCTGCCCGCGCTCTCCTCGGTGACGCTCGCCCGCGCGAAGCTCGGCTGGTCGGCGGAGGAGACCGAAGTGGTCACTGTCGTCGGCCGCGCGATCAGCCGGGTGAACCGCGTACTCGCCCCCGGCCGGAAGATCCTCGTCCTCGGCGCGAACGCCGAAGACCTCCTTGACCTGCTCAAAGCCCGCGGTTACGGCAAAAGCCGCGTCACCGCGCTCTCCGACCTCGGCGGCCCGGAAGAGCGTGTCGGCCCCGGCACGCTGACCGTGTTCGCGATCGAGGCCGACGGACCCGCGCTGCCGCTGACCGGCCTTCCCGACGACGCCTTCGAGCACGACGGCCAGCTCACCAAACGCGACCTCCGCGCGTCCGCGCTGGCCAGGCTCGCGCCGACGCCCGGCGAACTGCTGTGGGACGTCGGCGCCGGCGCGGGCAGCGTCGGGATCGAGTGGTCCCGCGTGCATCCCCTGAACCGGGCGATCGCGATCGAGCGGTCGCCCGAGCGAGCCGCGCGCATCACCCGGAACGCGGACGCGCTCGGTGTCCCGGAACTCGACGTGGTGATCGGCGCGGCGCCGGAAGCACTCGAAGGGCTGAGCAAGCCGCACGCGATCTTCATCGGCGGCGGGCTGACCGTGCCCGGCGTCCTGGACGCCTGCCTGGCGACCGGCGCGCGGATCGTCGCGCACGGCGTGACCCTCGAATCCGAACAGGCCCTGGCCCGCGCGTACGGCGAACACGGCGGCGAGTTGATCCGCGTCGCCGTCGAACAGGCCGCGCCGCTGGGCGGATTCACCGGCTGGACCCCGGCGCGGGTCGTCACACAATGGAGCAAAGCGTGACAGTCCATTTCATCGGCGCGGGTCCCGGCGCGGCCGACCTCATCACCGTGCGGGGCCGTGACCTGCTCGGCCGCTGCGAAACCTGCCTGTACCCCGGCAGCATGACGCCCACAGCGCTCTTGGAGTACTGCCCGGACGACGCGGTGCTCGTCGACACCGCGAACCTCGACCTGCCCGCGATCGTCGAGCGCATGGTCGAGGCGCACGAGAAGGGCCACGAGATCGCGCGGCTCTGTTCCGGCGATCCGTCGATCTACAGCGCGGTCGCCGAGCAGATGCGCCGCCTCGACGCGGCAGGCGTTCCCTACGACGTCACGCCGGGTGTGCCCGCGTTCGCCGCCGCGGCCGCGTTGCTCAAGCGCGAACTGACCGTGCCCGAGGTCGGCCAGAGCCTGGTCATCACGCGCGCGCAGGCCCGATCCACGGCCATGCCACCGGGGGAAACGCTGGCGAACTTCGCGCGCACCGGCACCACCCTCGCGCTGCATCTCGCGATCAACCGCATCGAGCAAGTAGTCGACGAACTGCGGCCGTTCTACACCGACGACTGCCCGGCGGCGGTGGTGGCGCTGGCGAGCCAGCCCGGTGAGCAGGTGTTACGCGGGACGCTCGGCACCATCGCCGCACAGTCCCGCGAGGCCGGGATCAGCCGTGCCGCGATGATCTTCGTCGGGAAAGTCCTTGCCGCGGAAGGATTTCCCGACAGCTTCCTGTACTCGGCCACCCGTGATCGCGCCAACCAACCGGAGTCACTGTGAAGAACCTTCGCTGGGGCCTGCTGGCCGCCGGGACCATCGCCGCCGAGTTCGCGGCGGGTGTCGAAGAGAGCAAGCACGGTGTCCTGGAAGCCGTCGCCGCGCGATCGGGTGACCGGGCGGCCGAGTTCGCGAGCCGCTTCGAGATCCCGAAATGCTATGGCGCCTACGAAGACCTGCTCGCCGATCCGGACGTCGACGCGGTCTACATCTCGACGCCGCATCCGCTGCACGGCGAATGGGCGATCCGCGCGGCCGAAGCGGGCAAGCACATCCTGTGCGAGAAGCCGCTGACGATGTCAGTCACCGAAGCGGAGAAGGTCATCGAGGCGGCCCGCGCCAACGACGTCTTCCTCATGGAGGCGTTCATGTACCGGCTGCACCCGCAGATCCGGCGGCTGGCCGAGCTGATCTCCTGCGGCGCCATCGGCGAGGTCCGCGCGGTGGACGTCGCCTTCAGCTACAACTTCGCCGTCCCCCGGCTCACCGATCCCGCGCTGGGCGGCGGCGGGATCTTCGACGTCGGCTGTTACTGCACGTCACTCGCGCGGCTGGTCTCGCAGGCGGCGACCGGACAGGACGTCGTCGAGCCCGAAGAGGTGCTCGGGATGGCGAGGCTCGACGAGAACGGCGTCGACGAGGTCGCGTTCGGGCTCCTGCGGCTGCCCGGCGGGATCCTCGCGCAGCTGGCCTGCGGCTTCCAGCTCACGCAGGACGACCACATCCGCGTGTACGGCTCGGAAGGGCAGCTGTACGTGCCGAAACCGGCGTGGATCCACGAAATGCGCAAGCCGAAGGCGTCGCAGATCGTCCTCACGCCGGAGGGCGGCGAGCCCGAGGTGATCGAGGTCGAAGCGACTCAAGGCCTCTTTGCTCGCGAGGCCGACCACGTCGCCGCGCACCTCGAAGACCGGCAAGCACCCGAACTCACCTGGGCGGAGACGCTCGCGAACCTGCGCACGCTGGAACGGTGGCGCGCGGCCGTGACGCGATGAAGCTGCTGATCCTGGGCGGCACCGGCGAAGCACGCGAGCTCGCGAAGGAACTGGTGGCGCACGGCGAGCACGTCGTGTCCTCACTCGCGGGCCGCGTCGCGCGGCCGAAGCTGCCTGAGGGCGAAGTCCGCGTCGGCGGCTTCGGCGGCCCGGCTGGCCTCGCGCGCTGGCTGACCGAGAACGACGTCGACGCGGTGATCGACGCCACGCATCCCTTCGCCGAACGCATCGGCTCGAACGCGGCCATCGCCACGCGGGAAACGGGCACGCCGTTGCTCAGGCTCGCCCGGCCCGGCTGGACCGAACAGCCCGGCGACACCTGGCACTGGGCCGACGACCTCGACCACGCCGCGAGGCTGCTCCCGGCACTCGGCGAACGCGTGTTCCTGACCAGCGGACGTCAAGGGCTCGCCGCCTTCGCCGGACTGGAACTCTGGTTCCTGATCCGCTGCGTCGACCCGCCCGAGCCGCCGCTCCCCCGCCGTCACGAAGTCCTGCTGGACCGCGGGCCGTACACGGTGGAGAAGGAACGCGCGCTCATGACGCGGCACTGCGTCGAGGTCGTCGTCACCAAGGACAGCGGCGGCGAGATGACCGCGGCGAAGCTCACGGCGGCCCGCGGGCTCGGCCTCCCGGTGGTCGTCGTCCGCCGGCCCGAGCGGCCGGAAACGGCAAGCGTAACGACAGTTCAGGACGCTCTAACCTGGTTGAGCGGCACGGCGAAGGGCAGCCCTGCGTAAGCCGTTCGGACCAGACCCGTTAGCGTTGCGCCGATGCGTCTGATCGCTGTCACGCTGGGGTTGCTGTCCGCCTTGTGCGCATTGGCTTTCCCCTTCCTGCCGGTGGTGCAGGACACAGCGGAGGTCGTCTGGCCAACGGGCGGCGACACCCGCTCCGTCAACGCGCCCTTGACCGGGTACTGGGCACAGGACCTGCGCGTCGACCTGCCGTGCACGACCGTCCGGTCGCTCGACGCGCGCTCGCAGGGCCAGGCGCTCTTGTTCTCCACCGTGCCCGACGGCCGCACCGACCCGCGCGCGGGCAAGGGCGTCGGCCTGCAGCTGCGGATCGACAACGGCGTGCTGCTCGCCTCCAGCCAGGGTCAGCAGATCGTGCAGCAGCCCCTCCCGGAACAGAACTGCGACGTCAAGCTCCGTGCGGACGCGAACCAGATGACGGTGACCGTCGCCGAGACCGTGGTGTTCCACGCCGAGGGCGACGTCCGGCCGCGCCTGGTCGGGATCTACTCGTCGATCAACGCGGGCAAGGACCCGATCGCCGGCCTGCACGTCTCGGTCGTCCCGGACACCCGCTACCAGACCTCGCCGACCGTGTGGAAGTGGATCATCGGCGTCATCGCGGCACTGTCGTTCATCGGCTGCCTGATCGCGGTGTGGCGGATGGACTCCGGCTTCGCCCGCCGCGCGCCGCGCTGGGCGCCGGTCGGCTGGTGGCGGCTGACCGCCCGAGACGCGACGGTGATCGTCGCGCTCGGTGCTTGGGTCTTCATCGGCCCGGTCACCTCGGACGACGGCTACATCCTCACGATGTCGAGAGTGGCCGAAGAGACCGGCTACCTGACGAACTACCACCGGTGGTTCGGGGTCGCCGAGGCCCCGTTCGGCTGGTTCTACCACGTGTACCAGCTGATGGCGCACGTCAGCACGGTGCCGCCGTGGATCCGGCTCCCGTCGTTCCTGCTCGGCGTGCTGAGCTGGCTGCTGATCAGCCGCGAGGTCATGCCGCGCCTTGGCACGCAGGTCCGCACGAGCCGCGCCGCCGGCTGGGCCGCCGCCGCGGTCTTCCTGGTCTGGTGGATGCCGTTCAACAACGGTGTCCGGCCGGAACCGGTCGCCGCGCTGGGCTCGCTGCTGGCGATCTGCGCCGTCGAACGCGCACTGGTGACCCGCCGTCTGCTGCCGCTGTGCCTCGGGCTGACCGCGGCCGGGTTCACCCTGGCCGCGACGCCGACCGGGCTGATCGCGGTCGCGCCGTTCCTGGTCGCCGCGCGCCCGCTGTACAAACTGGTCCGCCAGCGCGCCGAGAACGGCTGGCTCCCGGTGCTCGCGCCGGTGCTGGCCGCCGGGCTGCTGGTGCTGGTCGTGGTGTTCGCCGACCAGACCTTCGCCACCGTGCAGGAGGCGACCCGGATCCGCACCCTGGTCGGCCCGAACCTGTCCTGGTTCCAGGAACTCGCGCGCTACCAGCTGCTCTTCGAAAGCCTGCCGGACGGCTCCGTGCCACGCCGGTTCCCCGTGCTGCTGGTGCTGCTGTGCACCGGGACCTGCCTGGTGGTGCTGCTGCGCCGCGGCCGGATCCCCGGCGCCGCGCTCGGCCCCAGCCGCCGCCTGATCGGCACGGTCGCGCTGTTCTTCCTGCTGCTGGCGCTGACCCCGACCAAGTGGACGCACCACTTCGGCGCGTTCGCCGCGGTCGGCGCGGCCATGGCGGCGTTGACGGCGCTGGCGACCAGTTCGACGGTGCTGAGGTCCAGGCGCAACCGCGCCGCGTTCCTCGCCGGGCTGCTCGTGGTCGGCGCGCTGGCCGCGACCGGGCCCAACTCGTACTGGTTCGTCTCGAAACTCGGTGTGCAGTGGACCGCCGTGGCGCCGTCGATCGGCGGGATCCCACTGTCGACGATCCTGCTGATCGCGGCCGCGATCTCCGGGGTGTACGCGTTCGTGGAGAACGTCCGCGCGCACCGGCCCGGTCTCCAGGCGGGACCACAGGAGGGGCGGAGCCGGTCACTGCGGCTCGGTTCGCTCTCGCTGGTGGTGGTCTGCGGTCTGATGGCCACGGGTGAGTTCGTCAGCATGGCGTGGGCGATCCACAACCAGTCGGGCTCCTACAGCCTCGGCGCCGCGAACTTCGGGCACCTGTTCGGCAAGAGCTGCAACCTCTCCGACCACGTGATGGTGGAACGCGACGCCGCGACCAGCATCCTGCGCGCCCAGCCCGAACAGCGGACGGTGCCGGTGAAGAAGGAGGAGCCGCCCGCCGGGCAGACTCCGCCGCCGCTGCCCGATCCGGAGCAGGACAACGGCCGCGTGCAGACCGGTTTCCACACCCGTGCGATCGACGACAAGGACCCGCTGGCCGAGCCACCGCACGGGTTCAAACCCGACGAAGTCCCGATGTGGAGCAGCTTCCTCGACCCCGAAACGCGGGCCGGACGGCTGCGCAGCGACTGGTACGCCCTCGCCGAGAAGCCCGCCGACGGCCAGATCGTGGTCGCCACCGCGGGCGCGGCCCGGCGGCCGACGTCGGTGAGCCTCGACTATGGCGTCAACACCAGCGAAGGCGTGAAGGTCGTCCGCAGCCAGTTCGTGCTGCCGCCGGGCGCCGGGACCAACGGCTGGAACGACACCCGGATCAACCTGCGCGACCTTCCCGCAGAGACGACGTCCGTGCGGATCAACATCGTCGACAACGACCTCACCGAGGACGGCTGGATCGCCGCGTCCGCGCCGCGTGTGCCGACGTTCACCACGCTGACCGAGAAGATCGCGGGCAAGCAGGTGTACGTCGACTGGCCGGCGTCGTTCGTCTACCCGTGCGTGCAGCCGGTGACCTCGCACGACGGCATCTCGAAGATGCCCGACTACCGGATCACCGCCGGCGCCGTCGCCGACGAGGCGAACTGGGCGTCCAGCACCAACGGCGGCCCGATCGGCTGGCTCGAAGAGGTCGCGGCCGAACCCGAGGTGCCCAGCTACCTGATCGGCCAGCCGAGCCAGTCCTGGGGCCAGCTCCTGCAGGTGGAACCGTTCACCGAGGGGATCGCGCCGACGATCGTCCACGGCGAGAAGGTCGTCCCCGGCTGGTGGTCGCCGGGTCCGGGTCCGCGGCAACCGAACGGCAAGGACCCGACGCGCTGAGTGGGCTGAAAGCGTCCTTCACCGCATCCGACGCGGTGAAGGACGCTTTCGTCGCGTCTCATGCGGGGAAAGCGTCCTTCAGCGCCTCCGGGAGCGGGCCTTCGTGCAGGACGCCGAGCCGCTGCGTAGCGCGCGTGAGCGCGACGTAGAGCTCAGCGGCACCGCGCGGGCCGTCGGCGAGGATCCGCTCCGGGTCCACGACGAGGACGGCGTCGAACTCGAGCCCCTTCGTCTCCGACGCGGGCACGGTGCCCGGCACCCAGGGCGGGCCGATCACGACGCTGGTGCCTTCGCGCCCGGCTTCGTCCTTGACGAACTCCTCGATGGCGCCCGCCAGCGAATCCGCGTCGACCTGCCGCGCCCACGGCCGGACCCCGTTGGACCGGACCGATTCCGGCGCCCGGACCTCGGGCGCGAACTCGGCGAGCACCGACGCGGCGACGGCCATGATCTCCGCCGGGGTGCGGTAGTTCACCGTCAGCGACCGGTAGACCCAGCGGCCCGGCACGTACGGCTTCAGCATCGCGTCCCACGATCGTGCCCCAGCCTCGGATCGACGCTGCGCCAGATCGCCGACCACGGTGAAGGACCGGTTGGGACAGCGCCGCATCAGCACCCGCCAGTCCATTTCGGACAGTTCCTGCGCCTCGTCGACCACGACGTGCCGGTACGTCCAGTCCCGGTCGGCGGAGGCGCGTTCGACGAGGCTGCGGGTGTCGTGCTCCACGAACCGGTCGGCGAGTTCGTCGGCGAAGAGCAGGTTCTCTGCCGACAGCATGACGTCCTCGTCCATCTCCTCGCGGTCGAGCTTCATCGTGTCGAGCACACCCTCGGCGTACTCGGCCTCGGCCTTCTTCTCCCGCGCGAGCGCCTTCTCCGCCGCCTCGTCCGCGGCCTTGTCGCGACCGAGCAGATCGACGAGTTCGTCGAGCAGCGGCATGTCCGACACCGTCCACGCTTCGCCGTCGGCACGCAACAACGCCTGGTCGGCGCCCGCCGCGCGAAGCCGCTCCGGGGACGAGAGAAGCGAGCCCAGCAGGCTTTCGGGTGTCAGGATCGGCCAGAGTTCGTCGAGCGCGGTGGTGAACGTCTCGCTCTCCGCCAGTTCCTTGAGCAGGTCCTTCCGCAGTCGCTCCCATTCGTCGCGGTCGTCCCGGCTGAGCCAGCCGCGGCCGATCCGCGCGATCGCCCGCTCGGTCAGGACGTACGTGACGATGTCGGTGAACGTCCTCCGCGCCTCGTTGTGCGGCAGACCGCTCTTGCGCGCCTCGTCCCTGGCCCATTCCGCGGTCTCGGCGTCGATCCGCACGGTGACGTCGGCGAGGTCGATCAGCACCGGCTCCTCCGGCAGCCGCTGGCGATCGGCGACGGCGGCCTTGAGGACGTCCAGCATCTTCAGCGAACCCTTGAGCCGGGTGGCTTCCGGGCCGTCCTCGGCGGTGACGTGCTTGCCGGGCACGAAATCCCCGGTGGTCATGAACACCACGTCGGTCTCGCCCAAGGACGGCAGGACCCGGCCGATATGGTGCAGGAACGCCGGATTCGGCCCGACCACGAGCACACCGTGGCGTTCCATCCGCTCGCGCTGGGTGTAGAGCAGGTACGCGACGCGGTGCAGCGCCACCACGGTCTTCCCGGTGCCCGGCCCGCCCTCGATCACCAGCACGCCGGGGTGCTCGTGCCGGATGATCTCGTCCTGTTCGGACTGGATGGTCGCGACGATGTCGCGCATTCCCTCACCGCGCGGCGCGTTGACGGCCGCGAGCAGCGCCGCGTCGCCCTCCGCGTCGCCGCCGGGACGGCCGAACACCTCGTCGGTGAAGCCGAGCAGTTCGCGTCCGTGCGTGTGGAACTGACGGCGGCGGCGCATCTTCTCCGGCGTCGCGGCGGTCGCGGTGTAGAACGGGCGGGCGGCGGGCGCCCGCCAGTCGAGCAGCACCGGTTCGTAGTCGTTCTCCTCGTCGAAGAGCCCGATGCGGCCGATGTACGACGTCTCCGCCGCGAGACTGTCCAGCCTGCCGAAGCACAGACCGTTGTCGACGACGTCCAGCCGCCGCGACTCCCTGGCCAGCGCGCGCACCTCGACGTCGCGCTCCATGGCCGTCCCGCCGGTTCCGCCCAGCGCCGCCTGGAACTCCCCCTTCACCCGCGCGCGTTCGGCGTCCAGCCGCGTGTAAAGCCCGGCGACGTATTCGCGTTCGGACCGCAGCTCTTCTTCATGACCCTGAGTTGACACAGACTCCCATTTCGCCCGGTTTCGGCTACGGCGAGTGAGTCTGAGGCATGACCGGGGTCTTGTGGCAAGTCCCCCTATGCGCTATATGTTTATTACGGAGGGAGTTACCTTCGTTCACTTTTCGGCCCCGTCGGGCCATCTGCCCAGCTTCCGCACAGCGTTCTGTCGAGCCTCAGGGCAGGGGCAGCATGTTGCGAAAGTGGCTTTCGCAACCACCAACGTTGCGAAAGTGGCTTTCGCAACGTCACCGAAGGCGGGCAGCGCCGGCGACCGACCGGACGGCACTGAAGGCCCAGCCGAGCCCAGCCCATGTCGCGAAAGCCACTTTCGCGACCTGTGATGTCCCGAAAGTGGCTTTCGCGACACCTTCGAGGCAAGGCGCACCGAAACCCGACCGGTCATCCTTTGTGGACAGTTTCCGGGCGGGCAGCCCTCATCCGCACGGCGGCGCGTACTCCAGCCCCGGGAAGTACCTCTCCCACTCTTCCCTCGTGATCCTCGGCGTCGCCAGACGACAGATCTCCTCGCTCACGCGGTCCGGGTTCGTCTGCCACAGCTGGACACCACTGCTGCCGATCGCGAGCGTATGCCCGTCGTCCCGGTACACCAGCGAGTTGACTGTCGCCGCGAAACCGGTGAGCTGCGCCTTCTCCACCGGGTTCCGCGGATCGGCGACATCCCAGACGCGCACCGTCCGGAACGCCGAAGCCGCCAGTTCCCGGCCGGACGGGCCGAACGCGAGATGCCCGACGCCTTCGGGATTACCGCCCAGTTTCGCCAGCCGCACGGGACGCGCGCGATCCGCGATGTCCCACAGGTAGACGTTCCGGTCACCGCTGCCCGCGGCGACCGTGCGGCCGTCCGGGCTGACGGCCGCCTTGAACACGGCTCCGGCGTCGGGCCGCAGGGTCGACACCAGCCCGGGCAGCCGGGGATCGGTGACGTCCCACAAGGTCACCGAGGACGAGTCCGGACCTTGAGCCGCCACGAGCGTCCGCCCGTCCGGGGTGAACGCGAGCGACCACACGGTGCCGTCGCCGACCGGGAGGACCCGGGGCTCGGCGAACCGCCGGGGATCGCCGACGTCCCAGAGCTGAACCGGCCCGTCGTCGTGGCCGGAGGCGAAGGTCTTCCCGTCGGGGCTGAACGCGAGCGAGTACGTGGGTTTCACCTCCGTCGACGCCAGCAGCCGCGGCGCCACGGGATCGGCGATGTCCCAGCGCTGGAGCAGGAACCTCCCGGGCACCCCGGCACCGTCGTGCGTCGCGAGCGCGAGGCTTCGCCGGTCGGGGCTCAGCGCGACGGCGGTGACGGTGGCCGGGCCTGGGAGTTTCGCGAGCTGGCGCGGGGCGCGGAGATCGTCCATCGCCCAGAGCCGTACGTCGTCCCCCGCGGTGACGAGGATCCGCCCCTGTTCGGTGAACGTGCCGGCGTTCCAGCCCGCGCTCGAAGCCAGCGCCAGTTCGCCGACGTCCTGCAGCCGGACCGTCCGGTCGTCGCTGGCGGACACGATGGTCTTGCCGTCCGGGGAAAAGCCCGCCCACCAGATGGCGTTCGTATGCCCCGAAAGCGGCGGCAGTTCCTTCGCCGGACCCGTGACGTCCCAAAGCCGCACGGACTGGTCGTCCCCCGCGGTCACCACCAGCCTGCCGCTCGGGCTGAACCCGGCCGCCCAGACCACGGCCGGGGTGGTCAACGTCGACAGCGGCCGCGGCGCCGCCGGATCGGCGACGTCCCAGAGTTTCGCCGTGCGGTCCCAGCTGGTGGAGCAGCCGCCGCCCGTCCGGGCTCCACGCCGGGGTGAGCTGGAGGTCCTTGTGTCCGGAAAGGACAGAGCGCCGCCGTGGCGCCGACGGTGCGGTGACGTCCCAGAGTTCCGCCGTCCAGTTCGTGCTCGTGACCGCGAGCATCGTGCCGTCGGGATTGAACACGGCGCGTTCGAGTTCGGGAGCCGGGATGCCGCCGAGGGGTTTCGGCGCGCCGAGGTCGCCGACGTCGGTGAGCAGGACGGCGCGGTCGACGGAACCCGTGGCGATGCGGCGGCCGTCCGGGCTGAAATCGAGGGAGAGCAACGTGTTCCGATGCCCGGTGACGTCCGCCTTCCGCACCGGGTTCCGCGGATCGGCCAGATCCCACAGCCGGACACGGTGGTCCCGGGTGGCGGTCGCGAGCGCCCTCCCGTCGCGGCTGAACGCCAGCGGGCCGCGCACCTCCTCCGAGCCGAGCAGCGTCGCCAGGAGCGCCGGATGCCGCGAGTCGGCGATCGACCACACCTGCGTCGCCCGGTAGGAATCCGAGGTGATCATGAGCTGCCCGCTCAACGCGACGGTGACATCGCCGGGATCGAAGACGATCCGGGTGGCGAACGGCGCAGCCATGGACGCGAGCAGGCCGTCATGGGTCTCCCGGATCGGAGCGAGCCGGTACGCGGCGAGGCTGAGCTGCGTCGACAGCGCCGGGTTCGAGTCCCGCAACGCCTTCGCGTCGACGACGGCCTTGCGCGCGAGTGCCACGTTCCGCTGGTCGGTGGCGGTCCGCCCGGCGTCGACGGCGTATCCGACGGCGACGCCCGCCAGGAGCAGCAGGACGCCCAGGAGCGCCACAAGTCTTCGCAGCCTCCGCGTCCGCTTGCGACCGACAGCGGTCTCCTCGGCTTCGGCGTCCAGCCCGGCCTGGAGGAACTGCCGCTCGCGCGCGCTCAGCGCTTCCGGCTCCCGCTCCGCCCATTCGGCCGCGAGACCCAGCCGCGTGCCCCGGTACAGGCTGCCCTTGTCGCGATCCAGCGACTCCCACAGCTCGGTCGCTTCGGCGAGCTGACGATGCAGACGGTGTCCTTCGCGGTCCTCCGCGAGCCAGTCGCGCAGCCGGGGCCAGCCGCGGATCAACGCTTCGTGGGCAATCTCGACACTGTCGCGGTCGAGGACGAGCAGACGCGCGTCGGCGAGGCGTTCGAGGACCTCGGTGG
>NZ_JBHVKW010000142.1:0-17337 GCF_042797905.1 Amycolatopsis sp. NPDC057786 | reverse complement strand
AGTCCGTGAAGGCCTCCTTGGCAGACCCAGAGTCCCTCAAGGAGGCCTTCACGGACTCGCGCGTCTTACGCGAGGCGTCGCGCGACCTCGGTCTCTCGCCGTGGCGGATACGTACTGTGGCGTGTGTGCACCGCGACGTAGAGGATCCCTCCGTCGAGCACGGCCTCCAGATCCGTTCGCTCCCCAGGCTCGAACGGTCCCCCGCAGGCCGCACAGGTCCGCTGCCGCCGTGCGGCGCTCATTGCCGGTCCCGCTGTTCGGGGATCGCGGGGTCGGGCCACGACAGGCCCAGCAAATCGACGTCGACTTCGTCGTCGGCATAGATCTCGTACGGGTCGAGGCGTTCGGTCATGGTGCGCTCCCTGGGTTTCGAGGTACCACAAGGGCACTACCGGCGGCCCTTCGGCGGCGACTTTTCCTTTGCTCACCGAGACCTCCGCTCGTCCTCGAGCGGGTCACGATCGGACGGGTCCATCCTTGGTTGTCAAGTGAGTCGTTCATCGAAGGCCGGGAGGAACGTCATGGCGGCACAGGTGCGAATTTGGGTCGTGACCGATGATTTCGACCCGCGCGGGGCCACGGAGGCCGGCGCGGCGACGATCGTCCCGGAGCCGAGGCAGGCCGCCGAAAACGATTTCCCGGCCGAGCACATCATCCTCGGCTACAACTAGGCACGGACGAAGAAGACCACCCGGTATCGCGCGCGCGACGATGAAGATCGCCCGCGAACCGGCCAGACCACGAGGAGGCCTCCGGATGGCTATGCGCCTCCAGCTCACGTCGGGTTTGCAGGTGTTGGAAGAATGGGCGATCAATGCTCCGCAGGCCGACCGCAATGTCGTCTACGAAGCGCTTTTCGCGGTGGCGGACGGCTCCGCCTTCCTCATCTACGACATTTTCGGCGACAGCAGGGAACCGCATCAGTTTCTTTTTCTGGTGAAACACGATCTCGTCATGCGTATCGGGATCGATCGCGCCGATTCCTCGTTCGAGATCGTCTACATCGGTGCGCTGGAGCAGGACACGCCGGCGGCGGCCTGGGCTGAGGAATCCGAAGAATCCTGACCTCGGTACCGCCGAACGGACCAGTCCGGCGGGGAGTGGATCATGTGTTCCTCATCTTGACATCGTCCAGTTGGGCGTGAAATTCTTCCGGTGTTTGCGGCTGGGGAGATTACGTCGAAGCCTGAATTGCGATATCAAGGTCTTGGAGGCGTGAAAGATGTCATCACCTGAATTCCCGGGATTGGATGTTTCCACTCGGGTGCGCGCACGTGACATTCAGATGGCCGGCGTCGCCGACGTCCGGCGGCGGGTGCTGATGATCTCCGGGGCGATCGACACCACCGAGCACGACATCTCGGTCAGTGTCAATCTCCCGGAGCCGGGCCGGTGGCAGATCATCAAGTCCGAGACCA
The DNA here is from genome assembly GCF_042797905.1 of Amycolatopsis sp. NPDC057786. Classification (NCBI taxonomy): domain Bacteria; kingdom Bacillati; phylum Actinomycetota; class Actinomycetes; order Pseudonocardiales; family Pseudonocardiaceae; genus Amycolatopsis; species Amycolatopsis sp. NPDC057786. The sequence goes on along the minus strand of NZ_JBHVKW010000142.1, from coordinate 15,919 downwards.
ACCTGACCGACAAGACCTGGGTCGCGATGCAGGTCGTCACCGACGAGGACTCGACCTTCGTCAACGACGCCGACACGCTCGTCCTTTCCCGCCAGTTCTCGAAGTCCTTCATGACGCCGGATCAGCGCCGCCTCACTTTCTACGACGGTGAGGTCCGGCCAGGCGAAGCGGTACTCAAGGTGTACTCGCTCGACGCGGGCGGGCGGAAGCCGACTTACTCCTACTCCCGCTACAGCCCGATCGCGACCGACACCGCCGAGCAGTCCCAGCAGACACTGGACGACATGATCGGCAACGGGATGAAACAGCGTCCCGTGATCGAACTGATCGTCCCGGTGACCGTGATCGGCTGAGTACGCCGGTGATCACCTTCGTCCCGGAACCCCATCTCCTCGAATCGCCGCGCGGGCGTGAGTGGCCGGTGCTCCCCGGCACCCGCGCGGCGGCCACCGCCGAGCCGCCGTCCGCCGCCGACGTGGTCATCGTCGGGGCGGGCCCGGCCGGCCTCGCGGTCGCTTCCGCGTTGTGGCACCACGGAGTCCGCGACATCGTCGTCGCCGACCGCGACGGCCGTCCCTGCGGCCGGTTCTTCGACCGTGTCGATCTGCTCGGCCAGCGGGTGCTCCGCTCGCCGTACGAACACCACCCCGGCGTCGAGGGGTACCGCGACTGCGAACTCCTGGACTTCGCCCGGCTGCACTGGTCGGTGCTCACCCCGGTGGAACGCCGGGAGATCCGCATGGCGCAGGCCGGGCACCGTTCGGTGGTCCCCGTCGACGTCTTCGAGGCCTACTGCCGTCATCTGGCGGCGAGTCACCATGTCACCGAACGGACCTGGCGCGGTTCGGTCCGCGAGGTGCTGCCGACTCCGGACGCCGTCACCGTGCGCGCCGATCGGTTCTCCGTCACCGCGCGCCATGTCGTGCTGTGCCTCGGCGAGGAGCGGCGGCCCGCCCCGGACACCTGGTGGGGCGGCGGCCATCCGCCGCGCGGGGTGAGCTACTGGGACGAACCCGTTCCCGGCGACGGGCGGCGTCTCGCCGTCGTCGGCGCCGGTCTCACCGCCGCGCACCTGATCTCCAACGGGCTCGCCCAGGGCCGCGAGGTGCACTGGGTGGTCCGCGAAGCGGGCGAACGCTACCAGTGCGCCGACGTCAACTCGTCGTTCTTCCGGCCGGAAGGCCGCGCTCGGTTCGACGGGGTGAGCTGGTCCGACCGGCTCGAACTGATGGGCCGGTTCCGGCGCGCGTCGATCATGTTCGAGTTCCGCCCGATGCTCGAAGCCGCCGAAGCCGAAGGGCGGCTGGTCGTGCATCGCGGCAGGGCGATCACGAAGGTGACGCCTGGCGTCGGCCTCCACCTCGAAGACGGTTCGCGGGTGTCGGTGGACCACGCCGTACTGGCGCTCGGCACCACGCCGTCGATCGGGGACGGCCTGATGCCCGGCGAGGCCGTCCTCGACCGCGGCGGCTGGCCACAACTGGACGAACGCACCTTCGCCTACCTGGGCGCGCCCCGGGTCTTCGCCGTCGGCGCGGCCGCGGGGATGGCGCTGGGGCCCGCCGCCCGCAACATCGACGGTCACCGCGTCGCCACCGCGCGGGTCGCGGCCACCGTCGCCGAGAACCTGCGCCGGGAAGTCCCGCTGCGCGTGGCCACGAAGGACGTCGCCCGTGTCTGAGCCTTACGATTCCCGTTTCACCCTGCCGTCGATCGACGACGCTCCCTCGACCGAGGCGGGGGTCATTCTGCTGGGACTGGACGCCCGGCGCCTGCTCGCCGGCGTCGGGCTCGCCCGGCTCGCCGACGAGCCCGCGCTGGTCGCCCTCGCCGTGGACCAGGCCCGGCACGGCGCGCTCGACCTCGGCACCGAAGCGTTGGTGGAGGCCGGGATCCTCCGCTGGCGCGCGGTCCGCCCGCTGATCGAAGCAGGGCCGGAGATGGCGTCGGCGGGTTCCCTGCGCCGAGAATGGGAACACGCGACCGCGCGGGTCACCGCCACGGTGACCGGGCTGGGGCCCGCCTCGGTGTCCTGCCTCGCGGCCTGCTGGCTGCGGCGCGACGACATCGACGACGCGGCCGGGTCCGTCTCGAACGGACGGCCGCCGGAACAGGGGAGCGCACACGATGTCCTATCTCGGGTCTTTGCCGACTGACGCCACGTTGCTGCAGGTGTTCCAGCGGTTTCCCGCTCCGGCGTCGAAGCTGCTGGATCTGCACGAGCTGATCATGCGGGCGCCGTCGGCGTTCGGCCCAGGGGAGCGGGAGCTGATCGCGGCCTACGTCTCCGGCGTCAACGATTGCCAGTACTGTCACGGGGTCCACACCGTCACCGCGGAGGCTTTCGGTGTGCCCGAAGGGCTTCTGACCGCCGCTCTGGACGATCTGGCTTCCGCGCCCGTGGACGAGCGGATGAAGCCCGTGCTGGCCTATGTGGGCAAGCTGACGCGTACGCCGTCCCAGGTGACCGAACAGGACGCTGAGGCCGTCCTCGCGGCGGGCTGGGACGAAGCCGCGCTGCACGACGCGGTGCTCGTGTGCGCCCTGTTCAACTTCATGAACCGGATGGTCGAGGGACTCGGGATCCGGGCCGACGCCACGTACGCGCGGACGTCCGGCATGCGCCTGAAAGAGGGCGGATACGCCGGCCTGGCGACCCTGCTCGGCTCCTGACCCAATGTCCATTGTGGACGCGTAGGTTGGTCTGTTCGGGCTATTCCCGTGACTGCCGGTGATCGTGCCGGAAAGAGATCGCTTCGGCGCGCACCGTCACCGATGACGGTGCGCGTTACTCCGTTCGGTGGCGTTGATCGCGGGAACGGAGCAAGCGCGGGAACCTTCTGGAGTAGGCAAAAAGCATACTCCCGCGATGATGCACGGCACTGGTCGGAAAACGGACATGCGGGCACGATTGCCTCATTGAAAGAAAGCCCCGACCAGCCTGGGAGTCATTTCGATGCAGAACGCTGTGACCGACAACGTCCGTTCGCTCTTCGCCGTCCGGGGGATCGACACCGCTTCGGCCGGGCACCAGGTCGAGCTGGTGATCGACCGGTTCGACAACTGGTCCAACCGGCAGGGTGGGCAGGTCTTCGGCTGCTTCACCACCTGTGAAGTCCCTCCGCCCCTGGCCGAGGCGAGCTGAAACCCGCCACCCACTCCGCCGGCCGCCTCTCACGTCGCGAACGTGGGAGGCGGCCGGATTCGTGAGATCACGGAAAGTCGCCGATGAGCGCGGAACCCGTCTCCGCGTAACTCGTTCGCCGCGTGGTCCACCGAGCCGGACACCCCTTGGCGGAGCCGGCTCGTCACTCGAATAGTGGAACGCATTCCGGTCGGCCGTGTTTAGGTTGGGTGGCGGGGGCAGCGTGCGCGGAGGGGGCGGCGCGATGGTGATCAGAGTTCTCATAGCCGAGGACATGCATATCGTCAGGGGGGCACTGGTCGCGCTCCTGCGGCTGGAGCCGGATATCGAAGTGGTGTCCGAGGTGGCGTCCGGTGACCAGATCCTCGCCGCCGCACGGATCTCGCGCACCCAGGTCGCGATCATCGACATCGACCTGCCCGGCAAGGACGGCCTCACCGCCGCCACCGAGCTGCACGAGCAGCTGCCCGAGGTCAGGACGCTGATCCTGACCAGCCTGGGCAGGCCAGGCACGCTTCGCCGGGCGCTGGCGGCCAAGGTCAACGGTTTCCTGTTGAAGGACGCTCCAGCGGAGAAGCTAGCCAACGCGGTGCGCGGGGTGGCGGCCGGACGGAGGATGGTCGACGGCGAGCTCGCGCTGGCCGCCTGGGACACCATGGACTGCCCGCTGACCCCGCGCGAGATCGACGTCCTGCGGTTGACCGCGGAGGGCCGCGACACCCTGGAGGTCGCGGCGAAGGCGTTCCTCTCCACCGGAACGGTGCGCAACTACCTGACCACGATCGTGGCGAAGCTCAACGCGCGCAACCGGGTCGACGCGATTCGGATCGCGAAGGAATCCGGCTGGATCTGAGCGGGCCCCGGACTGTGGTCTAGACCGGCACCACGGCACGCAACCGGAACCGTCCGTCGGGCTCGACACCGGCGGTCAACTCGCCGCCCAGCCCGGCGACACGATCCGACATGTTCGTGATGCCACTGCCCGCGACCTCGACCCGCACCGGCTTGCCAGGATCCGCAGGCTTTCCGTTCTCGACGCCGTCGTTGACGATGTCCAGCGCGACCCCGTTGCCGACCCGCCGCACCGCGATCTCGCATCGTTCGACCTTGCTGTGCCGCAACACGTTCGTCACGCTCTCACGCAGCACCACGGCCAGCACGGTGCGCACCGGGGCGGGCAGATCCCCGTGCTCCATCTCCAGCCGCACCTGGACGTCCGCGGCGACCAGTACCGCTTGTGCGGACCGCGACTCCTGGTCCAGCGACAGTTCCCGGTAGCCGCTCGCCACCGAGCGGACGTCGGTCAGTGCCTGCCGGGTCAGCCCGAGGATCTCCAGCAGCTCGTCGGAGGCCCGCGTGGTGTCGATGTCCATGATCCGGCTGGTCAGCTCGCTCTTCAGCGCGATCGCCGAGAGGCTCATGCCGAGCAGGTCGTGCAGGTCGCGGGCGAAGCGCAGCCGTTCCTCGGCGACCGCGACCTCGGCGAGCCGTTTCCTGGTCTCGCCCAGTTCGGTCACCAGCCGGATCAGCCAGATGAGACCGAAGACCATCAGGCCGGTGTTCACCTGGGAGGCGAAGGTGTTGAACGCGTCGAGGAAGTCGGCGCCGGACTCGATCCGGATCAGTACGAGCCCGGTGACCGTCGCGGAGAACGCGGCCCACCCCGCGAGCGGCGGCAGCACCAGCAGGGCGGTGCCGGCGAACAGACTGGGCAGGCTCACCCAGGCGTGCCCGAGCGGGATCAGCGGCAGGAAGACCAGACAGGCCTGGACGAACAGCAGCGCGTAGCTCTGTCGTGAGCGCAGCCGGACGTTCGGCCGGGCGAAATAGGCCACTTGCAGGGTGACGAGCGCGGTGAGAGGGCCGGCGACGAGCGCGATGCGCCAGCCGTCCCCGGTCAGGTTGAACACCCGGGACATCGCGGAGAGACCGAAGGCGATGAAGACCGCCGTCAGCGTCCACTGGACGTTCCTGGCGTCGATCCGGGACCAGTGGCTGGGGCTCCGCGCCAGTGCGGCCTCGGCGGGGTCGGCATGCTCGGGCACCGGCAGTTCGGCATGGAGGCGCCATCGTCCGGTCGCGTCGGGACCCGCGTTGAGCATCCCGCCGTGGCCGTTGACCTCGTCCGTCACCTCGCGGAGGCTCTCGGCCGTCTCCGCCGGGACGTCCTCGTGCGCCGTTCCGTCGTGGACGATCTCCAGCGCGACGCGGCCCTCGACGGCGCGCACGGTGATCTCGCAATGCTGGACGCCGGTGTAGCGGAGCACGTTCGTGACGCCCTCTCGCAGCACCTTCGCCAGCAAGGTGCGCAGCTTCACGGGCAGCTCGACCTGTTCGAGATCGACCCGCACCGCGACGTTCGACGCGGAAAGCAACGACACCGCGGTGCGCGATTCCTTGTCCAGCGACAGCTCACGGTATCCCCTGGCCACCGACCGCACGTCGGACAGCGTGCGCTGCGCGATCCCGGTGATCTCGGCCAGTTCCTCGCGCGCCCGCGGCGGTGACTTGCGCAGGAGCCGGTGCACCAGTTCGCCCTTGAGCGCGATCGCGGAAAGACCGAGCCCGAGCAGGTCGTGCAGGTCCTTGGCGAAGGCCAGCCTCTGCTCGGCCACGGCGCGCCTCGCCAGTTCGGTGCGGGCCTGGTGCAGTTCGGTCACCAGCCTCGCGAGCCAGGTCAGCAGATAGGTGACCAGCCCGTAGACCACCGCGCTGACGGAGTCGATCGTCGCTCTGAGCGCGGAGTCGGCGTGGATCCACAGGATGAACGACGTGGCCGCGAGGAGGACGGTGAACACCGGCCAGCCGACCCGCGGGCGGAGGACCAGCAGCGAACTGCCGGCCGCGATGGTGGTCAGCGAGGTCAGCGCCTCGTTGAAGTGCAGTACCGGCAGATAGGCGAGACCGGTCTGGACGGCCAGGATCACCTTCGCCCGCCGGGTGTCCAGGCGGATCGCCGGACGGCTGAAGTACAGCAGCTGGATCGCCAGCACGGGCCCGACGTACAGCACGGCCAGCAAGCCGTGCTGAAGGTCCATCCCAGGCTGGAGCAGGACGCCGAGCAGACCGAAGAGACAGGCGTTGACGAAGACGACGGTGATGATCAGCCCGGCGAGGAACAGCGCCCGGCGAGGCCGCCGGTCGATCCCGGCGGTTCCCAGAGGTTCGGCGGTCACAGCGAGCTGGTCCGGCACAGGCACCCCAGTGGTAACAGAAGACGGCTCGATCGGGTCGCGTTTCCCCCTCGCGACGGCCCCGGCCGCCTTACGGCCTTCCATCGCTATGGTTCGGATCATAACCCATGTTCGTTACCCCGGTTGCTCCCTTCGGACCGGGGAGAACGGCGAACGGGGAGACGCTTTCCCTGCTGGGGACAGGGAATTCGGCCGGTCACCCGCTCCGGTGTGGGCTGTTCGCACCACCGGGTTCGTCGCGGAACATGCCACGATGGAAGACGCCGGGCCGGGACGGGTGCCGGGGAGATCCACTGTGTACGCGGCGCCGGACTGCCTCTCGCGGCGGACGGGGCCCGGTGGCCTTAAGCTCTCCGCATGGCCAGGTATTTCGACGTACATCCGGAAAATCCGCAACGGCGCGCGATCGGACAGGTCGTCGACATCCTGCGCGAAGACGGGCTCATCGCGTATCCGACGGACTCCTGCTTCGCCCTCGGCTGTCAGCTGGGGAACAGACAGGGCATCGACCGCATCCGGAGCATCCGCAAGCTGGACGACCGCCACCACTTCACCCTGGTGTGCCAGGATTTCGCTCAGCTGGGCCAGTTCGTGCACGTGGACAACGCCGTCTTCCGCGCCGTCAAGGCGTCCACGCCCGGCAGCTACACGTTCATCCTCCCGGCCACCAAGGAGGTTCCGCGCCGGCTGGCGCACGCCAAGAAGAAGACCGTCGGCGTGCGCATCCCGGACCACGTGGTCACCCAGGCACTGCTGGGCGAACTCGGCGAACCGCTGCTGTCGAGCACGCTGCTGCTGCCCGACCAGGAGGAGCCGATGACCCAGGGCTGGGACATCAAGGAACGGCTGGAGCACGTGGTGGACGCGGTGATCGACTCCGGCGACTGCGGGGTCGAACCCACCACGGTCATCGACTTCTCGTCCGGGGAACCGGAGATCGTGCGGCGGGGCGCGGGCGACACCTCACGGTTCGAATAGGAACGGCGGGACCGGCTGCCCCGGTCCCGCCGCTGGAACGTCCTCAGTGCGTGACGAGCCCTTCGGTCTTCGTCGGCGCCGACGGGATGTGGAACATCCGGGTGAACAGCTCCAGCTTGTCCGGATCGCCCTTGACCGCCACGGCGCCGCTGGTGAGCGCGCTCGCGGCGTCCATCTCGCCGTTCAGCAGCTTCAGCATGACCGGGCCACGGGGCTCGATGACGAGGTCCGGGTCCGGGTGCGGGCCCTCGCCCGCGGTCAGCTCGCCGTCCTCGATCACCGCGTGGATGACCATCTCGCCGCCGTAGTGCAGTTCGAACGCGCAGCGGACGCCGAGGGCCGCGTCCGGCTGGAACGTGGTGTACAGCGACAGGACGGCCGAGTCGAGGGTGAACAGGTCGTCCGCCGTCGGGTCACTGAGCGAACGGGCACCCCACAGGCCCAGCTGCAGCACGACCTGGTCGAGGTCGCTGCCGTATTCGGTCAGCTCGTAGACCACTCCGGCGTCGAGCTGCGAGAGCACCCGGCGCTGGACGACGCCGTGCCGCTCCAGCTCGTTGAGCCGGGTCGACAGGATGCTCATCGGGATCTTCGGCAGGCCCTGTTGCAGCTGGTCGAAGCGTTTCGGGCCGAGTACCAGGTCACGGATCACGAGCAGGGACCAGCGTTCCCCGATGATCTCGAGGGCGCGGGCGAGGCCGCAGAACTGGCCATAGGTACGAGCGGTCATGCTTGTCTCCTCATATTCCTTGAGCTGGTGGTGGCGGTGGTGCGCGGTCAGCGGACCGGGTGTCCCTCGGAAAGCAGTTCGCGGTGCAGCTCTCGCAGTTCTGCGCTGGGTTTCACCCCCAGTTCGTCCTCGAGCCTGGTGCGCAGCCATTCGTAGGACGCCAGGGCGTCGCTGCGCCGTCCGCTGAGCCCCAGCGCACGGATCAGGTGGGCGTGCAGGGTTTCGTCGAACGGGTCCGCCGTGGTCAGCGACCGCAGCACGCCGAGCATCTCGCGGTGGTTGCCCGCCCGGATCTCCGCGTCGATCCACAGATCACGGGCGTCGCGCCGGTGCTCCAGCAGATAGACGGTGTAGGCGGCCAAGGTCGGTCCACAGTGGATGTTCGCCAGCGGGGGACCGGACCACAGGTCCAGTGCGGTACGGAACGCGTGCGCCGCCGCTTCGTTGTCGCCTTCTTCGAGCAGTTCACGGCCGAGCCGGTGGAGCCGGTGGAACTCCCACACGTCGACCACTCCCTGGTCGATCTCGAGCCGGTACCCTGGCGGGCTGGTGACCAGCAGCTCGCCGGTCCCTCCGGGGTCGAGGTGACGACGGAGGTGGTGGACGTAGGTGTGCAGCGTCCGGCGGACACTGCGGGGCGGGGCTTCGTTCCACAACTCGTGGACGAGGGAGTCGACGTGGACAGTCCTGCCGGGGCGGATGAGCAGCATCGCCAGCAGTTGCAGGAGTTTCGGTGTGCTCGGCGCGCGATCGGCGGCACCGATGTGCAGTTCGAGCGGGCCGAGGAGCCGCGCGCGTACCCCGCGCGGCGCACCGGCCGAAGCGGCCGTGTCACCCGGTTCGATCGTCATCGCGTGCATCCCCTGCCCCTCCGGACTCCCCCTCAATGACGGTGACAGAGGCGGAACCTTCGGAACAGTGCAGGAAACACAGGGCGAGCCGTGATTTTTTCTTTGCCCCCCATGCGATCGTCACGACTTGGAGCGCTGAACCGGTTGTGGCAAAAGAGAAGACGCGAAGCAGGTCAGAGCCAGTCCGAATCGACGGCGATACGGATGGCGTCGACCCGGTTGCGGGCGTTGAGTTTCGTCACCACCGTGGCGAGATAGTTCCGGACCGTCCCCGGTGACAGGAACAGTTCCGCCGCGATGTCGGCGACCGTGCCCCCGTTCGCGGCGAGGCGGAGGATCTCGACTTCCCGCGGTGTCAGCGGGCAATCCTCGGTTTCCCATGCGGACAAGGCGAGTTCGCTGTCGATGACCCGGCGGCCGGTGGCGACCGAGCGGACGGCGTTGGCGAGTTTGTCGGCGGGCGCGTCCTTGAGCAGGAAGCCGTTGACCTTCGCGTCGAGCGCGCGGCGTACGGTGCCAGGACGGCCGAGCGACGTCAGGATCAGGGTGCGGACGTCCGGAAGTTGCTGGTAGAGCTCGGAAGCGGCGGTGAGCCCGTCTTTGGCCGGCAGATCGATGTCGATGATCGCGACGTCCGGCAGGTACTCCGCCGCCATCGGAAGGATCTTGTCTCCGGAACCCACCTCCGCCACGACCTCGATGTCTCGTTCGAGGTTCAGCAGGGCGACCAAGGCGCCGCGGACCATGTGCATGTCCTCGGCCAACAGGACTCGGATCACTCCGACCTCCTCTTCCCCAGAAATGCCGTAACTCTCAGTGTACATAGCAAACCCGTAAGAGTGAATCTGATTCGCACGATACAAGGTTGCGGTTTTCCCGGCGGCAGCTTCGGCGTGATCAATTCCCTGTGAGCTGCGAGGATGGCTCGGCTTCGAGGGTACTGAAACTGCGAGCGCACGATTACTCGCTGTCATGGTAAATGCTGGGTTAAACGGTGTTCCGAGTGCTTTTCCTTCCCGCTTGAGTACATTCCATTCCGGTGAATTCATCCGGCGAACGGGTGAATCCGCGCCCTTCGCGGAAGTGGGGGATGGTCTGTTCGGCGGTACCGGCGCCGATCTCGATCGGATGTCGAGCGGGTGGAGACCGCGGCGTGGTGTCCTCGGCACGAGCCGGTTCGCGCGCGACTTCGACACTATCCACAAAGGACGTATGTGATGAGCTCATTGCTGGGTGCTCTACGGAAGCTGATGTTCGCGCCTTCGCTGGCTTCGGTCGGCTTCGAGGGCCGCGGCTTCGGAGTGCCGCCGACGCCCGCGACCGCCCGACTGGAGTCGATCCCGCAGTCGGTGGTGTGCGGCTTCGAGTGGGGGATCGACGCGCCGGCGTTGTGGGAGGCCGAACGGCGGCTGGACATGGTCGAGCCGGAGATGCGCGGGTTCGCCTACGAGGGCGCGGCGATGGCGTTCACCATCCTCGACGTCATGCCCGGCGGCCGGAAGGACCGCACGGCCGAACTGATGAGCGGTCCAGGACTCCCGCACGTCTTCCTTACCTACATCGGCATCGGGTTCGCGATGGCCCGACTGCCCCGGCCGCTGTGGAAGAAGGTGCTGCCCGACCTCGACGGCGTCCCGTTCCACCCGACGATGAGCTGGCTGGCCGTCGACGGATACGCCTTCGATCGTGCCTACTTCGACACGGGCAAATGGGTCGGCGAGCAGTTCGTCCCCAAGCCGTACCCGTGGGCGGGCGCCCCCGCCTACTTCCCGCGCGCCTGCGACCAGGGCATCGGGCGGGCGTTGTGGTTCATCAACGGTGGAGATCCGGTGAAGGTCGCCGAGGCGGTGAACCGCTTCCCCGCCGGACGCCGCCCGGACCTGTGGAGCGGCGTCGGGCTGGCCTCGACCTTCGCGGGCGGCTGTGACCAGCCCGGGCTGGTGAGGCTGCGCGAGTCGGCGGGTGAGCACCGGGACGAGCTCGGTCTCGGCGTCGTGTTCGCGGTGAAGGCGAGGACGTTCTCGTCGTTCGTCCCGCCGCACACCCGCCGCGCCGCGCGGACGCTCGCCGGGCTGAGCATCGACGAGGCCGTCGACCTGGCCGACTCGACCGAGGTCACCGAGGACGCCGAGGACGGGACACCCGCGTACGAGCTGTGGCGGCAGAACATCCGGGACGGTCTTGCCGCCCCGTCGGCGGGCCGCCTGTCCGCCTGAGGCCGGCCCTGGACGTCAGGAAAGGGTCGTTCAAGACGTCCTGTGTCTTGAACGACCCTTTCCTGACACGCGGGTGGGGATCAGGCCGCCCGCCTGACCGGCTCCGGCCGGTGCCGCAGGTCGGGAAGCGCGAGCAGGACCGGCGGGTCGAACAGGTGCTTGGGGCGCACCCGCAGGTCCGCCAGCCGGGCGGTGACACCCGGTTCCACGGTGATCGGCCCGTGGTGCCCGGTGAGCCCGGTGCCGCGGCGCGTGAGCGGCCCGGTCACGCAGTGCGCGACGAGGTGCCAGGTGCCTTCCGGGACGTCGGTCAGCTGATAGGGGCCGGGGACGTCGATGACCGTGTGCCGCACGGGCGCGCCCTCGGGAATGCGGGTCGGGAAGAGGCCGACGAACACGAGACCGGGTGAGATCTCCGGCGGCGCGGACACGAAACCGCGGACGATCGCGGGCTTCGCGCCGGGAAGGGGTTCGCCCGCCAGGCGGTGCTGGAAACCACCCTGCCGGCGGTACACGGAGGGAGAGAGGCCCACGCGGTTGCTGAACCGCGTGCTGAAGGTGCCGACACCGTTGTAGCCCACGCGGTGGCTGATGTCGGCGACCGAGATCGAGGTCGTCAGCAGCAGGCGTTTGGCCTCGTCGAGCCGCAGTGCGGACAGGAACCGGCCGGGAGAGACACCGGTGGCCTGCTGGAACACTCTGCTGAAATGGAATTTGCTGAAGGTCGCGGCACGGGCGATGTCGTCGATAGTGAGCTCTTCGCCCAGTTTCTCGTGCATGGCCCCAATGGCTCGCTCCACGGCTCGCCGGACAGTGTCATCCATTGTGCCGTCCTTTCGCTCGAGGATTTCTGGGATGTTTGCGGTTTCGACACTACTGTTCACGACCGCTACTCCTGAAGTGCTTGATTCATCGCCCGATATGAATTCATGTGCGCGGTGACATGAAAATTTCACGGGCGCCCGTCCCTCGTCGGGACCATGCGAAAACCACGGTCCGGCAATGGTGCGCGCACTGGATCGCGGCGGCAGGCGGGCGCAGAATTCCTGGTAGCGCATTCACGTCGGAACCCCCCGACCGTGTTGGCGTGGTGCGAAGAACGTATTCCCGCGACAACACAGAACCGGCCCTTGACCGCGCACCCCTCGGTGGTCAAGGGCCGGTTTCCATTTCGCGGAACGGGTATGTGAGGATAGTATCGTCGGCTCGGGGGAGCGACGCGGGCGGAAAGGCAGATGGGGTCGATGATCAAGGTCCTGGTGGCCGAGGACATGCACATTGTCCGGGGGGCACTGGTCGCGCTTCTCGGCTTGGAAGCCGACATCGAGGTCGTCGCCGAATGCGCCAGCGGCGACGAGATCCTCCCGCTCGCCCAGTCCACGCGTCCCGACGTCGCGCTGATCGACATCGACCTGCCGGGCAAGGACGGGCTCACCGCGGCCGCCGAGCTGCATGAGCGGCTGCCAGGGGTCCGCACGCTGATCCTCACCTCGCTCGGCAGCCCCGGAACCCTGCGGCGGGCGCTGGCCGCGAAGGTCAACGGCTTCCTGCGGAAGGACGCGCCCGCCGACAGGCTCGCCAACGCGGTCCGCGGGGTCGCCGCTGGGCGGCGCGTCGTCGACGGCGATCTGGCGCTCGCCGCCTGGGACAGCGAGGAATGCCCGCTCACCACCCGCGAGATCGAGGTGCTCCGGCTGGCGTCGGTCGGCTCCGACCCGACCGAGATCGCCGCCGAGCTGTTCCTGTCCGCCGGTACCGTGCGGAACTACCTGACGACGATCGTTTCGAAGCTCAGCGCCCGCAACCGGGTCGACGCGGTGCGGATCGCCAGGGAGTCCGGCTGGCTGTGACGCGGGGGCGCCTCACCTGGCCGGGACGGTCATCGTGGCGTGGGCGAGCTCCGCGGCGAACTCGCCGGGGGAACCCGCTTCCGCGAGCAAGCGGCGTTGCCGGGCCGCGCCGGTGCCGTGGTCGAACAGCGCTTCCAATCCTCGCTCGACGTCCTCCGCGTCGCCCGCGGCCCTGAGCGCCGGCCGGACGAACTCGACGAGGTCGCCGAGCAGTTCGCGCTGATCGGCCTCCCTGCCGGTGAAGACGTCGACGCCCGGCCCGTCAAGCCCTCGGCGCGCGGCCGCCGTCAACGCCGCGCCGATCCGGGCACCGCGGGCACGCGGTGGTCTCGTCGTCGCCGCGCAGGTCGCGACCAGCCCGCGCACCAGCGCGGCGAGGAGTACCGCGTCGTCGACGGACAGGCAGACGTCGGCGATCCGCACCTCGACCGTGGGATAGCGAGGGGAAAGGCGGGCGTAGAAGTACACCCCGGCCGCGTCGAGGGCGGCGCCGTGGCGCACGGCGTCCCCGACGCTCCGGTCGTACGCGGCCGCGCCGGACCATTCGTCGGGTGGTCTCGCCGTCGGCCACCGGTCCCAGAGCGGGAAGCGCCTGCTCGACCATCCGGAGTCGGCACCGTTTTCGACCGGGGAGTTGGCACTGAGCGCCAGCAACGGCGCGAGCCACGGCCGCAGCCCGGCGAGAACCCGTGCGCCGAGATCCCGCGACGGCAGACCGACGTGCACATGGCAGGCGCAGGTCCCCGCCTCGCGGATCAGGTCCGGGAACGCCTGCGCCATCCGCCGGTATCGGGGCTCCGGCGTGAGCGTGTCGCCGCGCAGGCCGCAGGGCGGGATTCCCGTCGCCGCCATCAGGCAGCCGTCGGCCCGCGCCGCCGTCGCGACGATCTGCCGCAGCCGCGTCAGCTCCGAGCGCACCTCGTCCAGACCACGGCAGACGCCGGTCGCGGTCTCGATCTGGAACCGCATCAGCTCACCGCTGACGTCCGGCCCGGGGGCGAGACTTTCGAGTAGTTCGGGGGCTCGCAACGCGACCGAGCCGTCCACCGGATCGAGCAGGACGAACTCTTCTTCCACACCAAGGGTGAACATGGTTCCCCGTTCCGTGGTTTCGCCGGTATCACTGAATCTGCCCGCTCCGGCGCGGTGAGGAAAGGGCCGGTGTGCTGAACTTCGTTGCGGCGAAAGTGTTTCGGGGTCTCACTGACGGTCTAGCCTTGGTTCATGATCGATCTGTATCCACCGGTCGAGCCGGATGACAAAGGACTGCTCGATGTAGGTGACGGCAACCTCGTCTACTGGGAGACCTGCGGGAATCCGGCCGGGAAGCCGGCGGTCATGCTGCACGGCGGTCCCGGGCAGGGCTGTACGCCGGGCATGCGGCGGATGTTCGACCCGGCCCGCTACCGCGCGGTGCTGTTCGACCAGCGCGGCTGTGGCCGCAGCACCCCGCACGCGAGCGATCCGGCGACCGACCTGCGGCACAACACGACGGATCATCTCGTCGCCGACATGGAACGGCTGCGCAAGCATCTGGGTATCGACCGCTGGCTCGTCACCGGCGGTTCGTGGGGCACGACGCTCGCGCTCGCCTACGCCGAACGGTTCCCGGAGCGGGTCACCGAGATCGTCGTCAGCGCCATCAGCACGACCCGGCCGTCGGAGATCGACTGGCTGTATCACGGTGTCGGCCGGTTCTTCCCCGAAGAATGGGCCCGTTTCCGCGGTGAACTCACCGGCGACCTGGTCGCCGCTTACGCGCGGCTCATGGAAGACCCCGATGCCCGCGTGCGGACCGAGGCCGCCCGATCCTGGCTCGTCTGGGAGGACACCGTGCTGTCACTGGAACCCGGCGCGACCGTCCACAATGGCCCGATCGGCGAGTGGGAACTCGCGTTCGCGCGTCTCGTCACGCACTACTACTCCCACGCTGGCTGGCTGGAGCCCGGCGCGCTGATCCGCGACGCCGGTCTGCTGCGGGACATTCCCGGCGTGCTGATCCACGGACGCCGGGACCTGAGCTGCCCGGTGGACACGGCCTGGGAACTCGCCCGCGCCTGGCCGGGGGCGGAGCTGCTGATCGACGACGACTCGGGGCATCACTCGAGCGACGTGAAACGAGCGTGGAAGCTGGCGGCGCTGGAGCGGTTCGCGGTCTGAGGGTTGGTGGGGCATGCCTGCGAGGCGGAAAGCAGGCGGTTCCTTACCTGCGCGAGGTGGGTATGGGTCGCTCCGCCCTTCAGCAAGTACGCGCGCACGCCTCCGTGACGGTCGTTCAGATGAGCTAACGTCCGGAGGATCGTGTCACCGCTGCAACCATCCGTGAGTGCGTAATCCTCGGCGATCGAGGCGGGCGGTACGTCCGCGATGCTCAGCGCGAGCGCCACGAGCACACCTGTCCGGTCGCGACCCGCGCTGCAATGCACCGCGAGCGGGCCGGGCGGTGCGTCGCTCAGCTGAACGAAGACGCCGGTGATCTGGTGCTGTTTCGTCGAGCATGGTTCGGTAGGCGTCCGGCATGGTGGTGCCTTGCTCGGCCAGTTCGGCGATCAGGGGAGTGTTGCGGTACACGGGATCGCCGGCGAACGGGCTGGGTCCCGACACGGTCTCTCGTAGCCACCGGAGGTCCAGTATGCGACCGATCCCCGCGCCGCGGACCGCGGCGATTCCGTCGGTGGTCAACCGGTCGTGGCTGTCCGATCGGAAAAGCGCGCCGAAACGGACCCGTCGGCCATCGGCCGAGGGCAGTCCGCCTAGGTCGCGGCCGTTGAGGCAGCCATCCCAAGCCAGCTTCATCGAGCGACTTCAAGGTGAGTTGTCGTCGAGCCAAGACGATTTCGCACAGGGTTCGGCCTATGTTCTGAGGTGCATGGTGTTCCGTCTCGGTGTGCCGGTGGGGTCGAGGTAGGCGGGTGGGGTGAATTCGGGGAGTCCGTCTTGGGCGATCTGGACTGT